>CAZXNX010000211.1:0-5037 GCA_964642225.1 uncultured Solirubrobacteraceae bacterium
GCGCTCGAGGGTGCGGTCGAAGGCCAGGACCACGGTGGACATGCCACCCAGGCCCAGGCGCTCGCCCAGCACGTACCGGCCGTCGACGACGTCCTTCTTCTCACTCATGGGGCGATCGCACCTCCGCTCGGGTCCGGCGCGGGGGTCGTGGGCTCGGGCGTGGTCGGGGTCGTCGGCTCGGTCGGCGTCGTGGGCTCGGTCGGCGTGGTGGGCGGCGGGGTCGGCTCGGTGGGCGTGGTGTCCGGCTCCACCGGCGTGGTGATGACCGGGGTGGTGATCGTCACCGAGTCCACGTTGAGGCAGGCCTGGGGGGCGCGGGCCGCGAGGTTGGCCACGCCGCGGTGCAGGCTGTCGCGCAGCTTGGTGTCGACGCTCTTGGGCAGGTTGGCCACCGCGTTGGTGAGCTCGGCCACGGCGGTGTCGGCGGCGTCGCACTCGCCGCCGTCCACCGACTTCTTCAGCGAGGCGAGCTGGCGTTCCAGCTTCGCAGCGTCGGAGGAGGGGATCAGGGAGTCGGTGCTGCCGCAGGCGACGAGGCCGACCGCGGCGCCGGCGCCGAGCACGAGGGCGAGCAGGAGGGGGAGGAGGCGTCGCGCGCTCATTGGCCGTACTCCAGCCGGTCGGCCAGCGACTCGGGCAGGCGCGCCTGGCGGATCGCCGACTGCGCGCCCTGGATGTCGTAGGGGGTGCGGCGCCACGTGGCCACGTCACGGTCAAGGTCCAGCTCCAGCCAGGCGGCCCGCGGGTCGCCGTCGCGCGGCTGGCCGACGCTGCCGGGGTTGAGCAGCCAGTCGCCGGGATCGAGGTCCACCGCGTCGTCGCGGTCGCGGCGCTGGCCGGAGGCATCGCCCTCGGCGGGCCGGAAGTAGGAGAGGGCCACGTGCGAGTGGCCGATGAGGGAGACCGGTGCCACCTGGACGTCCATCGAGAGCATCGCCGTCAGGGGGTCCAGCACGTACTCCCACACCGGCTCGCGCGGGCTGGCGTGGTACAGGCCGACGCCCGCGTGCTCGGCGCTGGGACGCAGCGTCTGGAGCCATTCGAGGTTGTCGGGGGAGATCGTCTGGCGCGTCCACTCGGCGGCGATGGCCGCGCCGCGGGCGAAGTCGTCGGTGGCCAGCTCACCGGTCACGGCGAGGTCGTGGTTGCCGGCCAGGCACACGTCGGTGCGCTCGCGCACGAGCTCGCAGCACGCGTCGGGATCGGCTCCGTAGCCCACGATGTCGCCCAGGCACCAGATCTCGTCCACGGATGCGTCGTCCACATCAGAGAGAACGCTCTGAAGGGCATGACGGTTACCGTGGATGTCGGAAAGGATGGCGACGCGCATGGGCGGGGCGGCGGGGTCGGGGACGGCAGATCACCGGGGGGTGACGCGCCCGCGGACAGGGCCGCGGGCGGGCGCGGTTCGTGCGGGCCCTGAGGACCCACCGCTCGACTGTCGTCATCCTAGCGGAGCGCAGGCCGTCCCCCGCCGGTCAATACCATCGGCGGGGTGCGCATCACCGTTGTCTCCGTCGGCCGCATCCGTCCCCCGTTCGCCGACGACATCCAGCACTACCAGCGGCTCCTGGCCGGGCACTGCCGCCTGGAGCTGATCGAGGTCAAGGAGACCGAGCGGGTGGGCAGGCGCATTCCCGAGCGCGCCTTCCTCAGCCTGCTCGACGATGAGGGCAAGAGCTACGACTCGCTGGCGTTCAGCCGCTTCCTCGAGGAGCGCCGCATGTCCGGGCGCGACCTGTGCTTCGTGGTGGGCGGCGCCTACGGGCTGGAGCTGGAGAAGACCGACCACAAGCTGTCTCTGGGGAAGATGACGCTCCCGCACCAGCTCGCGCGCGTCGTCCTGCTCGAGCAGCTCTTCCGCGCCCACAAGATCCTCGCGGGCGAGCCCTACCACCACTGACGGTGGCTACATCTCGGCCGGTGCGCTCACGCCGAGGAGGCCGAGCGCGTCGGCGATCGTGTCCCGCGTGCGCAGGCACAGCAGCAGGCGGAAGGACTCCACGGCGGGGTCCTCCAGCCCGAGCACCTGGCAGTCGCGGTAGAAGGCGCTGAAGGCCTGGGCCAGATCCAGGGCGTAGGTGGCGATCCGGTGCGGGGCGCGCCGGTCGGCGGCCTCGGCGACCTCGTCGGGGAAGGCCTGCAGCCGCCGGATGAGGGCGCGCTCGGTGGCGTGGAGCGGCTCGGCGGACTCGCCCGTGGCCGAGGCGTCGCGGCCCTCGTCGGCGGCCCGCCGCAGGATCGACGCGACCCGGGCGTGGGCGTACTGGACGTAGTAGACCGGGTTCTCCGACGACTCCTGGCTGGCCAGGTCCAGGTCGAACTCGACCGTGGTGTCGTGGGAGCGGTTGAGCAGGAACCAGCGGGCCGCGTCGACGCCGACCTCCGAGACGAGGTCGTCGAGCGTGACGAACTCGCCGCTGCGCTTGGACATCGAGACCTGCTCGCCGTCGCGCATGAGGTGGACGAACTGCATGATCAGCAGCTCCAGTCGCTCCGGGTCGCCGCCGAAGTTGGCGAACGCCGCCTTCATCCGCGGCACGTAACCGTGGTGGTCGGCGCCGAGCACGTAGATGAGCCGGTCGAAGCCCCGCCCGCGCTTGTGCTCGTGGTAGGCGATGTCGGAGGCGAAGTAGGTGTGCTCGCCCGAGGAGCGCCGCAGCACCCGGTCCTTGTCGTCGCCGTGCTCGGTGGTGCGCAGCCACAGCGCCCCGTCGGAGCGGTACGTGCGCCCGCGGGCGTCGAGCTCGGCGAAGGCGTGGTCCACGGCGCTGTCGGCCGCCTCGTCCTGCGTCTCGTGCAGCGAGCGCTCCGAGAACCAGGTGTCGAACTCCACCCGCATCGAGGCCAGCGAGGTGCGCAGGCGGTCGAGCATGAGCGCCACGCCCTCCTGGGCGACGTCGTCGACCGGCCGGGTGGCGGCGTCGTCGATCCCGGCGGCCAGCTCGATCACGTAGTCGCCGACGTACCCGTCCTGCGGCGGCGCCTCGCCGCGGGCGCGGGCCTGGATGGAGATGCCCAGGTTGCGGATCTGGCTGCCGTAGTCGTTGACGTAGTACTCGCGCTCCACCTCGTGACCGTGGAACGCGAGGATCCGGGCCAGCGCGTCGCCGTAGGAGGCGTTGCGGGCATGGCCGACGTGCAGCGGGCCGGTGGGGTTCGCGCTGACGAACTCGACGTTGACCCGTTCGGGGGCGACGGCGCCGCCCGAGCCCCACGGGCGCCGGCCGTCGTCCATCTCGACCAGGGCGCGGCGGTACCAGTCGTCGGTGAGGAAGAGGTTGATGAAGCCCGGGCCGGCGATCTCGACTCGCTCCAGGGAGGGGCCCAGAAGCTCACGCAGCTCCTCGGCGAGGTCGGCGGCGACGTCGCGCGGCGGGCGCTTGACGGCGCCGGCGAGGATCATCGCGGCGTTGGTGGCGTAGTCGCCGTGGCCCTCCTGGCGGGGGCGGTCCAGGCCGGGGACGATGCCCTCGCGGCCGGCGGCCTGGGTGGTGGCGGCGGCGATGGCCGCCCGCAGATCGGCGACGCCGCTCATCGGCAGGACTCCACGGGGACAGGGAGGGAACGGGACACGACCCATCGAGCGTATCGACGCCCGGCCGCGGCGTGACCTGAGACCCCGCCGGGAGGCGTGCTCAGATGTTGTAGAGGAAGCTCAGGTGGAGGTCGTCGAGGAACTGCTGGGCGTTGCTGTTGAGCTGCTGCAACTCGCCCGTGAGGATCAGCGTGCCCATGACGATGAGGATCGCGCCGCTGATGAAGGTGATGACCAGGTAGTGGTCGCGCAGCCACTTGAAGGCGGTGGTGGCGCGCTGGAAGGCGACGGCGGTGAGCAGGAACGGGATGGCCAGGCCGAGCGAGTAGAAGGCCAGCAGGACGCCGCCCTGCCCGACGGTGTCGGAGGTCGAGGCGGCGGTGAGGATCGCGCCGAGCGTCGGGCCGATGCACGGCGTCCACGCCACCGCGAACGCGAGCCCGGCGATGACGGGGCCGCCGGCGCCCGCTCGGCGGATCAGCGTCTCGGGGCGCCACTCCTTGTTGAACTTCGGCACGAACGGCGTGAGGACGAAGAACACGCCGAGGCTGATGATCATGATCCCGGCGATCGTGTCGAGCAGCTCCTTGTGCTCGCGCAGGGTGGAGCCCAGGCCGGTGGCGCTCATCCCCAGCACCACGAACATCACGGTGAAGGAGAGGCAGAAGATGATGGCCGGGCCGAGGACCGAGATCTTCTTCTCGCCCGCCTGCATCTCCCCGATCGTCACGCCGGAAACCGCGGAGAGGTAACCGGGGACGAGCGGCAGCACGCACGGTGAGATGAACGAGACGAAGCCGACCGCGAAGGCCGCGATCACCGTCGTGTCGGCCCCGGCGGCGATCACGGGTCGTACCGGTCGAGCTCGTCGGCCAGCCGCTTGGCGTCGGCGGGGTTCAGCGCGCCCGCGCCGTCGGCGCCCACGGCGGCCTCGACGTCGTCGCGCTGGCGTCCGCGCCGGCGCCAGTGGGGGATGAGGTAGGCGACGAGGCCGATGAGCCCGAGCGCCACGAGGATCGGCACGAGGTAGACGGCGAGGTTGAAGCCCTTGGTGTCGGGCAGGGCCAGCACGCGCGGCCCGTACTCCTTCACCAGCTCGTCCTTGATCTGCTGCTTGGTGTAGCCGCGGTCGATCAGCGCTGTGATCTGGCGGCGGGTGGCGTCGGCCTGCGGGCTCTCGGCGACGTTCAGCACCACGTTGCAGGAGACGCACATGACCTCGTCCTGCAGATCTCCGAGCGAGGCCTTGGGCGCCGCCGCGGAGGCGACCGGGGCCGTCGCGCACAGCGCGAGGAGGGCCACGAGGAGGGGGAGCGCGCGGCGGATCACTGGGTGGCGCTCGCCTTCGCCTTGGCGATGGCGTTGTCGAGGAAGGACCGGTCGATCTGGCCCTTGGACACCGCGACCACGCGGCCCTTGGCGTCGATCACGAAGGTCTCGGGGAGCTGGATCGTCCCGTACTTGGACGCGAGCTTGGTGCCGACGTCGCGCACGTTGGG
>CAZXNX010000212.1:0-5023 GCA_964642225.1 uncultured Solirubrobacteraceae bacterium
GCCCGACGCCGACTGACCCCCGAGCGGCTCGCGGCCCGGGCCGGGCCGCTACCCTCGGCGCCGTGACCCGACCGCGCCTGTCCCTGCTCACCCTGCTCGCCGCCACGGCCACCGTGCTGGCCGGCGCCGGCGCCGCCCACGGGGCCACGCCGTCGGCCAAGACCTGCCGGTCCTACGGCGCCGACCGGGCCCTGCCGGCCATCAAGGCCTACGACCCGGGCAAGAACGCCCCGCGCGTGTTCGCCATGCAGTTCAAGCAGCAGGCCCGCTATGTGAAGACCGCCGCCACCTTCCGCACGGCGATCGAGTGCCAGATCCTGCGCTACGTGAAGCCCAACCTGGCCAAGGGCCGCCCCAACCTCGTCGTGTTCAACGAGGACATCGGCCTCATGACGGTCGGCATCGGCTCGCGCGGCGACAAGGCACGCAAGCTCATCAACACCGTGCCGCCGGAGTGCATCGGCCAGGACCTGTGCGCGACGCTCAAGACCCTGACGGCGCTGGGCGAGGGGTACCAGCAGTCGCTGGCCTACTACACGAAGCGGTTCGGCGAGCTCAACCCGCTCTCCAGCCCGCTCCTGGCCGCCACCGACACCGCCGTGCGCGACTTCCTCGGCACCTTCTCTTCACTGGCCAGGAAGTACCGGATCTACCTCGTGGCCTCCGGCCCGCTCGGCAAGTTCAAGGAGACGACCGACAAGAAGACGGTCGCCGCCCTGCGCGACCCGGATCGCAAGAACGTGCGTTCGGTGTACGTCGCCACCCGCAAGGACGTCTACAACACCGCGCTGGTGTGGGGCCCCAAGGACGTGCGCCGCTCCGGGCCCGCCCCGATGCGCAACGTCGTCCAGCAGAACGACAAGGTGCCGCTCACCGGCATCGAGATCGCCCAGGGGTTCAGCCCCGGCCCGTCCACCGGCCCGGCCGCGGCGGCCAACCTCAAGCCCTACACCCTGCCGGGCACCAAGGCGCGCCTGGGCATCGCCACCAGCCTCCCCGCCTTCCAGTTCGGCGACCTGCCCGCCGGCGTGGACCCGTGCTCGGACACCGCCACCTACTACATGCGCTGTCTGGACAAGCTCGGCGCCAACCTCGTCGTGCAGGACGAGGCCAACCCCGGGCGGTGGGCCGCCACCTACGAGGTCGCCGACAACAGCAACCCCTGGCAGCCGCTGGACTGGATGGGCTCCAGCTACCGCAACGTCGCCGACCCGACCGTGGGCTTCGACTACAACGTGACCGCCTTCATGGTCGGCAGCCTGGCCGACCTGACCTTCGACGGCCAGTCCTCGATCACCCAGCGCGGGTTGAAGGGGGCCGGTTGTACCTACATCGGCAACGGCACGGCGCAGCCCGGCGACGTCCCCGACGCCGCCCACCCGGTCGGCCCGCAGCCGGAGTTCCTGGCGCTGGCCCCGTGGGTCACCGCCGACGCGCCGCGCGCGGAGCTGGAGGCGATCGGCCGCAGGCTGGCCCCCGGCTCCGGCGACAAGCTCGAGAACGACTACCTGGAGACCGCGCTGATCGCGGACCTGCCCTTTCCGCCGAACCCCAATCGGACGGGCTGCGTGACCCGCACCCCGCCGGCGCTGTAGGAGAACCGACGACCATGACGCGCACCATCTGTGCAGTGCTGCTCGCCGCCACCGCCCTGGGCCTGGCCGCCTGCGGCTCCGACGAGACGTCCACCACCACCACGAAGCCCGTCGGCACCGACCGCCAGCAGATCCTCACGCTGATCCGCGCCTACAACGACGCCTTCGTCGCCAACGACTACGACAAGGCCTGCTCGCTGATGAGCAAGGAGGCCCAGGACCAGTTCATCAACTCCACCGCCACCACGAAGAAGGCCGGCAACTGCAAGAAGGCCCTCACGCTCGCGGTGGGCAAGCTGTCGCCCGAGCAGGTCGCCACGATCAAGAAGGCGCGCTTCAAGGTCGGGGCGGTCAACGGCGACCGCGCGACGGTCACCCTCGCATCCGGCGAGGGGTCCCCGTCCACCGTGGTGCGAGTCGACGGGCAGTGGCTGCTGGGCCCCGACTGACCCGATACGGGACACTTCACGCATGCAGAACGACCCCGGCGCCCGCAAGCGCATCGCGATCAGCTTCGTCGCGCTCTTCGTCCTGTGGATCGTCGTCGTGCTCCTGGCCGGCGCGTTCAACGTGGCCTCGCTGGCCCTGGGCCTCATCGTGGCCGCGCTGATCGTGTGGGTGGGCGAGCGCCGTCGCCGGCGCACCGCTCCCGGCGCCTGATCACGGCGCCGGTCAGCCGGCCGGCGGCCCCAGCGGCGCCTCGGCCAGCAGGACGGCGTCCCCGGCCGACGACCAGGCCACCTCGCCCAGGTGCTCGAACAGTGCCCGCATGGCGTGGTTGCTGGCCAGCATCTCGGCGGTGAACACCGTGATGCCGTTCTCCCGGGCCCGCTCGGCCAGCGCGTCGAGCAGGAAGCTGCCGACCCCGCGGCCCTGCCAGGCGTCGGCCACCGTGAAGGCGACCTCGGCGGCCTCGGGCCGATCCTCCAGCCGCACGTAGCGCCCGATCCCCAGCCGCTCGCCGGTCTCCTGGGCGGTGACGACCAGCGCCTCGTGGTCGTGGTGGTCGACGGCGAGGAAGTAGCGCACCTCCGCGTCGGTGAGCCGCTCCATCGGCGAGAGGAAGCGCGTGTAGCGGGAGCTGGCGCTCAGGCCCTGGAACGCGGCGACGAACTCGTCGTGGTCCTCGGGGCCGAGGGACCGGACGCGCACGGGCGTCCCGTCCACCAGCGTGGTGGGATCCGGCACGGGACGGACGCTACCGTCCCGCGCCCCCGGAACGGCTCAGGCGCCGTCCCGCAGCGAGACAATCCCGCCGAAGGTCCCCAGGTACGCCGTGCGGTCCGGTCCGATGGCCAGGCCGGCGTAGTTGTTGTTGTAGCCCTGGCCGGTGCCCGCGAGCTGCTTCCACACCGTCCTGCCGGTGCGGAAGCCCACCGCCGTCCAGAACCACGGCTGCGCGCCGGAGGGATCGTCGTCCCGCGTGTAGAGGTATACGAGGCCGGTGCCCGTGGAGAGCTTCGGCACGAGCGTCGGCGCCCGCTCCATGCTCGTCCACACCTTCTTGCAGCCCGTCCCCTTGGCGTTCACGTCGATCCGCGTGACACCCGGCTCGGTCAGGGCGCCCTTCTGGTCGCCGAAGGGATCCTGGTAGCCGTAGTTGTTCTCCACGATCAGCGAGCGGCCGGCGGTGATGAGGGAGTTCTCGGTCGCGCTGGCCCCCTTCTTGAACACCGGCACCTCACAGACCACGCGCCTCTGCCCCTTCTTGAGCGTGGCGGCCTTGCGGTAGACCACGACGTTCATCGGGTCGGCGTTGTCGGTGATGGCGACCATGCCGCCGGCCATGATCGTCGGCGTGGTGCCCGAGCCGGCGTCGACCTGGCTGGGCTTGCGGATCCCCGAGTTCTTGTAGGTGACCTTCCAGTCGATCTTCGGCGTGCCGTCGGCGCGGGCCGAGAAGCGGTACTGGCGCTTGTCCGAGACGATGTAGATCGCGTCGCGGTCGATCGCGAAGGAGTTCTCGATCTCCTCACCCAGCGTGATGAGCTTGATCTGGTGGGTCGTGCGGTCGATCGTGCCGACCTTGCCGTTCTTCTTGGAGACGAACCAGATGTCGCCGTGGAAGTCGGGCAGCGCCGACGTGACGCGCTCGTCGTCGTTGAGCACGCCGCTCAGGTCGATGTCGTCGGTCTTGACGAGCGAGCGGCCGTCCGCCGTCTCGCTGACGATGAAGATGTGGCTCGTCTTGGTGGGGATGACCATCCGGTTCTTGTTGTCCAGGATGAAGTAGCCCCCGCCCGTGAAGTTCTGGTAGATCTGCGTCCCGGCCGGGTCGGGCGCGGTGGGCAGGTCCAGCGTGGCGATCGGCGCCATCGTCACCGGGTCCAGGATGCGGGCCTGCGGGGCGGCGGCCGCCGAGGGGCACACGGTCACGAGGTTGCGATGGGTGTCGAAGGCGATCGAGCCGCACAGCGCCGGGGCATACGCGTAGGAGGAGGTCCGCAGGCTGCGGCCGAGCGGCCCCTTGCGCGTGTAGGCGTCCGTCATCCACGTGTCGTTGTGGATGTTGCTGCCGGGGTCCAGCGCCATGAAGGGGTTCTGCGGCGCGCGGGTGGCCCCCACGGGGTGGGCCGTGACGGCCTTTCCCGTCGCGGCAGGCAGGGATGTGGGCGCCTCGGAGGCGATCGGCGCGCCCTGCGCGGTGGTGGCGAGCGCCGCGCTGGCGGCGAGCATGGTCGCAACTGCGGCGACCGACGTGCGAACGGACATCCTGACCCTCACTTCTCGTTGAACGACCCCGCCGGAAGCACCCGGCACCACCGACGGTACTCCCTCTATTGCAAGGGCGTCAACAGGTAACCGTGCCGGTCAGCGGACCCGGCGAACCGCCGGGGGCGCCCAGCGGCCGCGCTGGGCCGCGGCGGAGGGCTCGTACAGCCGCAGGTAGAGCGAGAAGACGCCGGTCGGGGCCGGGAGCCAGTTGGCGCGGCGGGCCGCCCCCGGGTCGCCGTGGGAGACGTAGATCGTGAGGCTGCCGTCCCGGCCGCGGCGCAGGCCGGGCGAGCGATCGCCCAGGGCGAACCGCTGCAGCGGGTTGTCGTAGAAGAGGACCCGCTCGTCGTACAGCGTCAGGGACCAGAACTGGCGGACGGGCGGCAGCTGGCCCTTGGCGAACCGGACCGTGTAGTCGTGCGCGCCGGTGAGCCGGCGCCCACGGGAGTCGCGCACCGCGGTGGGATAGACCGCCTTCTCGACGGTGTTGGCGCCGAGCCCGATGCTGGCGACCACCGCGCGGGTCACGTAGTCCGTGCCGAACCGGGCGGTGTTGCGCGGGAACACCGACCACCCCGAACCCCCGCCCGTGGCGCGGCGCTGGGCGTCGGCGACGGCGGTGAGCAGGGAGGGCGCGTCGGTGGCGGCCGCGGTGAGGGCGGCGGCGGCCGGACCGGTCGCCTCGGTGGACGGCGCGTGCCCCGGGCCGATCC
>CAZXNX010000213.1:0-4996 GCA_964642225.1 uncultured Solirubrobacteraceae bacterium
CTCCATCGCCGACGGGGCGATGGCCGTGGCGGCGATCAGGCCGGTCCAGGCGGGCTCGGCGGTCGACGGGTCCAGCAGATGATGGAAGGGGCGTCCGTCCTCGGTGCGCCACAGGCGCACGTCGAGGCCGGAGGTGGCGATCCCGCCGGTGCCCATGCGGATGGTCTGGGCCGTGCCGCCCGTGCGGGGGTCGCGGATGTCCAGGTCCCAGGGCCGGCGGTCGACGGTGGCGCCGCCGACGGCGAGGTCGCCGCCGCAGTCCACCACGAACCGGTCGGCGCCCGTGAGCACGCGGGCGGCGGCGTCCGCCGCCAGGCCCTTGCCCACGCCGCCGAGGTCGATGAGCAGGCCCGGAGGGCGGGTCACGGTCTGGAAGTCGTCGCTCACGCCGATCGAGCGCCACGCCGCGTCGGGGGACGGCGAGGCGGGGGCGCGCGGGGGCGCGTCGGCCAGCGCCGCGTCGAGGTCGGCGGGCTTCATGCCGGCGCGCGAGGTGGCGTAGCCGCCGTCGATCAGCGCCTGGACCATGGTCGGGTCGACAAGGCCGCCGGTGCGCTCGGCCGCCCACACGGCGGACTGCACCGCGCTTCCCAGGGCGACCGAGACGCGCCGGCTGGGGGCCGGGTCGTCGTTGAGGGCGCTCAGCTCGCTGGCGGGGTCGAAGCGGGTGAGCTGGGCGGCGAGGGTCTCGATGCACTGCCGGGCGCGGGCGAGCTGCTCGCGCGCGCGATCCTCACCGAAGGCGTCCGGATACTCGGCCAGGAGCCTGGCCTTGACGCCCATGGTGGGGAACGTCTCGTCGAGCAGGATCATCCGCCCGAGGTGCCCGTGGAGGGGTTCGGGGTGGCCGAGGAGCTCGAGGAGCTCGAGCTGGAGCCGGAGTCCGTGGACGTGCTGCCGGGGTCGGAGGACGTGCTGCCGTCGCTGTACGCCGAGCCGTCGTCGGAGTACGAGGAACCGTCGTCGGAGGAGGACGAGCCGTCATCGCTGTAGGTCGAGCCGTCGTCGTAGCTCCCGCTGTCGTCCGTGTAGGGATCCTGGGTGACGGCGCTGTCGTCGTAGGCGGACGTCGTGTCGGCCGGCGTGGCGATCTTGGTGGTGGTCGTCTTGGTGCCGCCGCCGAGGGCGGGGTCGTTGCCCATGGCCACGCGCACGCCGAGGAAGCCGGTCAGGCCGACGAAGGCGGCGGTACCGGCCGCGGCGATGGGCAGCGGGCGGGGCCGCCACTGCACGGGACGGCGCCTGCGGGGGCTCATGGCGCCACCGTCGCGGCGTTGGCGGACTGCGTGGGAGCGCTCGTCGCGTCGCCGCCGTGCAGCGCCACAGGCGCGGCGACCGCGATCAGCGCGACGCTGGCCACGAGGGCGAGGGGCTTGCGAAGGTGATTGAGCATGCACTTCAAGCTACGGATCATCCTTGTGCGCCCACCCAACGGGAGGTAAGAGTTCGGTAAAAGGGAAATACGGCGCCCACACCGCGTTTCCCGCCCGCGTCGCGCGCCCGTGACAGGTTAGTGTTGCTCGACGTGAGCTTTGCCGAGGCCGAGATCGAACTGACGCACGAGGATCCGGACGACGAAACCCGCGTGATCATCGCCAAGGGCGAGATCCACGTGTCCACCGCCAACGCCGTGAGCAGCGCGCTGAGCGCGGCCCTGGACGCGGGCCGCAACCGGATCGTGCTGGACCTCTCCGACGTCGGCTTCATCGACTCGACCGGCCTGAGCGTGCTCCTCAACGGGCTGCGCCGGGTCACGCGCGCGCGAGGCCGTCTCGCCCTCGTGTGCACGAGCCCGACCGTGCTGCGGCTGTTCGCCATCACGCGGCTGGACACGACGTTCGACATCGTCTCCACGCGCAAGCAGGCCCTGTCGCGCGTGCACCGCGACGTGACCTGACACCGGCCGCGTCAGACCTGGCGCGAGGACCAGAGCACGGCCGCCAGCAGGACGCTCACCAGCGACACGACCAGCCCGATCGTCCAGGCGGCGACCTGCTGGCTGCCCAGGATCGCGGCGATGGCCACGCCGATCGCGACCACGCCGGCGGTGGCGATGAGCCGCACCGAGACCCGCTCCGCGGCGTGGCGACGGCGACCCCGTGCGGGGATCATCGTGCTGCGCTCACCGGTGTCGGCGGGCGCCGTCGGCGCGACCTCGGGGTCGCGCTCGGCGACGGCGTCCTGATCGTCTTCCATCCAGACGGGTTACCCGGTGGCCGCCCGGGGGAAGCGCCGGCCGCCGCGGGGCCGGCGGCGCTCAGCCCCCGGAGCTGCCGGTGGACGGGTTGGACCGCGACGACTCGCCGTCGTCGTCGTCGCCCTCGTCGTCGCTGAAGATGACGTCGGTGAGGCTGGCGACCACGGAGCGGACCGACACGTCGGGCGTCTCCTCCTTCTTGGCCTGGGCCTGGGCCTGGCCGTCGCCGAGCGCGGGATCGTCGCCGGCGGCCAGGCGGATGCCGAGGAAGCCGGTGAGGACGACGAAGGACGCGGCGCCGGCGGCGGCGAACTTGCGGATGCTGGGACGCCAGCGGACAGGGGGACGTTGATCGTGCATCGTGCCCACGCTAGGACCCGATCCTGGCCGGGGGCTCAAGCCCCGATGAAGGCTTCCTAAGCGCCTACGCGCCAGGGAGCACGGCGGGCGCCCCGAACGGCGTCAGGCAGTCCGGGAGCACGACGCTGCCGTCCTGCTGCTGCCCGTTCTCCAGCAGCGCGACGATGGTGCGGCCCACGGCCACGGCGGTGCCGTTGAGCGTGTGCAGGGTGACCGGCTTGGCACCCTCGGGCCGGTACCGGATCTCCAGGCGCCGGGCCTGGTAGTCGGTGGTGTTGGAGGTGGACGTCAGCTCGCGGTACTGCTCCTGGCTCGGCAGCCACGCCTCGCAGTCGAACTTCTTGGCCGCCGAGGCGCCGAGGTCGTCGACGGCGATGTTGACGACCCGGTAGGGCAGGCCCAGCTCGGTGAGGATCTCCTCCTCGATCGACAGGATCCGCTCGTGCTCGGCCACCGCGTCCTCGGGGCGCACGAAGCTGAACATCTCGACCTTGTCGAACTGGTGCACGCGGAAGATGCCGCGGGTGTCGCGCCCGGCCGCGCCGGCCTCGCGGCGGAAGCAGGGCGAGAAGCCGGCGTAGCGCAGCGGCAGCTCCCCCTCGTCGAGGATCTCGCCGGCGTGGAGCGAGGCCAGCGAGACCTCGCTGGTGCCGACGAGGTAGAGGTCGTCGTCGGCCAGCCGGTAGATCTGCTGCTCGGTGTCCGGCAGCATGCCCGTGCCGTAGAGCGCCTCCTCGCGCACGAGCACCGGCGGGATGACCGGCTCGAAGCCGCGGCCGGTGAGCTTGTCCAGCACCCACTGCACGAGGGCCAGCTCCAGCCGCACGAGATCGCCGCGCAGGTAGGCGAAGCGCGCGCCGGAGAGCCGCGCCCCGCGCTCCATGTCGATGCGCTCGCCCGCGAGGGCGAGGTGGTCGAGGGCCGGGTAGGGGCGCTCGGCGATCTCGCCCCGCTCGGCCACCACGGTGTCGGCGTCGGCGGCGGTGGGGTCGGGCAGGTTGGGGAGCGCGGCCAGCGCGGGCGTGAGCTGCTCCTCGACGGTGGCGAGCTCCTCGGCCAGCGCCTTGGCGGCCGCGGCCACCTCGCGCATCCGGGCGATCGCCTCCTGCGCGTCGCCGCCCTGCTGCTTGGCCGCGGCGATGGCGCCGTTGGCCTCGTTCTGGCGGGCGCGCAGCGCCTCCAGCTCGGGGAGGATCTCCCGCCGCCGCACGTCGAGCGCGAGCACCGCGTCGAGCCGCTGGGAGGTCGGGCCGTCGGGGCCGCCGTCACGCCGCGCGAGTGCCGCCCGAACGCCGTCGGGGTCCCGCCGGATGAGCTTGATGTCGAGCATCCGCGCCAGTCCCGGCGGCGGGCGCTAGGGGGTGGCCGTGGTGGCCGTGGGCACGGTCACGCGCTGGACCGTCGCCGTGGTGTTCTGGCGCTGGATGGCGTCGGGCTGCAGGCTGGGGACGTCCTCGACGTCCTGCCCGGCGTACTTGGCCAGGAACGCGGCGATGCGGGTCGCGTTGGGGCCGGTGACGATGTTCTGGGGCATGATCTTGCCCGAGAAACCGCCGTTGCGGATCGCGTAGAGGACGTTGGTCACGTTCTCTCGCCGCTGGTTGAAGTTCGGCCCGTCGGTGACTTCCTTGTTGCGCACGTTGTCGGCGCTGCCCTGCGCGCCGACGACGTCGAGGCTGTGGCAGCCGGAGCAGTTGGTCGCGAACAGCTGGGCCCCCGCGTAGTACGGGGAGTCCTTCGGGACCGAGATCTGCTGGGAGCCGCATCCCGTGGCCACGATCGCAAAGATCGCCAGCGGCAGGACGGTGAAAGCAAGACGACGCCTCATGCGGGCGCAGACTATAGAACCGGTGGCTGTCATCGCCGCCTCCCCGGGTGCGACCCCTCCCTGGCGCGCAGCCGCGCGGTGAAATTCATTCCCGCGTGCAGGGGATCGCGCGGTGACGGCGAACCCCGTGGGACACCCGGCGCCGGCCCTTGACCTTCGCACGATTTTTCACGCCGCGAACGGTCTCGACACGGCGGCAACCAGGCTGGCGCCGGGTTCCTTCTTCCGCAGCGTCACGCGGGCGGCAGTTCGTGCAGTCGCTGCCAGTCCCCGCGGTAGAACACGAGGGGGTCGCCGGAGGTGGCGTGCCCCACCGCGGTCACCCGCCCCACGCCGATCGTGTGATCGCCGCCGGGATGCATCGCCTCGACGTCGCAGACCGCCCACGCCAGCGCGTCGTCCAGGACCGGGACGCCGTGGTCGACGGTGTGGGTGACGGCCGCGAACTTCTCCGCCGCGATCCGCTTGCTCGCGAACAGCAGCGCCAGCTCGCGGTGGTCGGCCCCCAGGATGTTGACCGCGAAGCGCCCGCACTCCCGGACGATCGGCAGCGTGCGCGAGCGGTTGTCGAAGCAGACGATCAGGAGCACCGGGTCCAGCGACAGCGACGT
>CAZXNX010000214.1:0-4936 GCA_964642225.1 uncultured Solirubrobacteraceae bacterium
CTCCAGCGCCTCGCGGGCGCCCTGGCGATCCATGAGGCGCAGCCGCAGCCGGCCCAGGCGCTCCCACGCCCCGGCGTCGGACGGCCCCCGGGCCGCAGCGCGCTCGGCGGCCTCGGCGGCCAGGTCGATGGCGCCCATGTCCTCGTAGATGCGGGAGGCGAACCGATGCGGCGGCGGCCGATCGGGCTCGGCCCTGGCCCAGTCGCGCACCGAACGCCCGGCGGCGCCGAGGTTGCCCGCCTGCCAGAACGCGAGCGTCATCAGCCGCAGGACGGCGGGGTCGCGCGGATCGGCGTCGCGCGCGTAGATGAGCCGCTGAGCGGCCAGCTCGTACTTGCCCTCGGCCATCGCGTGCTGGGCCGCGGTCATGAAGCGCTGCACGCGCTCGTGGGCGTCGTCGGGCGTGGAGAAGTCGACGAACTGCAGCGAGCCGGCGGGGACGGTTCGCACGCCGACCTGGAAGCTGATGCGGGCCCACTGCTGGATGTCGTCCTCGGACCCGGTGAAGTAGATGCCGGTGACGTTGCCCACGCCCCACTCGGGATACGAGAGGCAGCGGGCGTAGCGGTGCACGACCGAGTGGTCGGGCACCTGCGAGCCGAAGGGGTCGTTGGTGGCACGGTCCTGCGCCTCGGCCTTGCGCGCCTGCGCGGCCTCGTAGGCGCGCCGGCCCTCCTCGGCCCGGGCCGCCTTGGCCGCCGCGGCGCTCACCTTCACGGCGTTGCGGGTGACGCGACCCCCGCGGGAGTTCTCGGCGAGCGACTCGAGCTGGTCGGCGGCCTCGTTGATCGCCTTGAGATGGCGCTCGTGCTCGTGCTGGCGGCCGGGCGGGGCGATGTCCGGGTGCCAGACCTTGGCCATCTTGCGCCGCGCGAGCTGCACCGCACGCTGGTCGAACGGTGGCTCGAGCTCGAGGAGCAGGAGGGACTGCTCGACATCCATGATCGCGGGCATCAACCCACCAGGATATCGAGGCGTGCGCGGCGCCCCGCCGGGCGGTCGCTCAGCGGCGGCGCTTCTTCTTCTTGACGGCCTTGACCGTGGCGGTCGCCGACGGGCCGGGGCGGGGGCCCAGCCGCCGCCCCGCCACCGTGACCTTGCCCCCGACGTTGTTGGAGACCCTGGCGAACGTGACCGAGCGCGTCCTGGCGGGGACGATCCGCGCCTGGCGACGGCCGTCCTTGAGCACGATGGTGGCGACATACGAGGTGGCCCGGGCAGCCTTGCGCCACGTGACCTTCAGCCCGCTCCCCTTCCGCGTGACGCGCACACGGCCGGGCCGGCCGGCCCGCCGGTTGGCCGGCGCCACGTAGGAGGCCACGACGAGCTCGCGGCGCGGCAGCCCGTTCTGCTCGACGATCGCCACGATGCTGCGCTTCCCCGCGGCGCCGTCGGCCGGCGCGAAGCGCAGCGTCCCGCGGGTGCCCTTGGCCGCCGCGATCATGGCGCCCGCCCCGTCCCCGCGCTCGGCGAAGCTGACCTTCTGGCCGGGGATCGCCTTCACCGTGTACCGGAGCGTCCGTGCGTGGCCGTGCCCGCCGACCGTGGCGGTGACCTTCGGCTCCGGCAGCCCGTCGGCGACCTTGGGCGCCGAGAAGGCCGGCGAGCCGGGGAGCGCCTCCACGCGGTAGGTCCCGGCGGCGGGCGAGGCCACGATGATGAGCGTCTGGCCGCTCTTGGGCTCGGTCATGAGCACGGCCCGGTCGGTCTTGGTGCCCTTGGCCGAGCCGGCGGGGGAGGCGATGATCTCCTGGCCGTCGGGACCGACGAGCCGCACCCGCGCCGCGCCGCCCTCGCCGGTGAGGGCGATGTTCGCCTGCGGCAGCCCGGCCGGCAGCGTCACCTCACCGGTGGTCGCCGCGCGCGGGGAGGCCCCACGGCGCCGCGCCTGCTCGGTGTAGTCGCTCACGTCGCAGCCCCCGGCTCCGGCGAAGAGGTCGAAGTCGCCGCCCCAGACGTACCCGGCGCCCACGTTGATCGAGCCCACCAGCAGCCCGACGGAGCCGCAGACGGCGAACCCCCTGGAGGAGATCGCCCCCTTGCCCTCCGCCGTGAACAGCCCGTCGAGCACATCCACGCTGCCCGCGATGACCGCGCTGAAGCGCCCGCTGCTGAGGTCGATGAAGGCCGGGCCGTCCGGCGCCTTGGTGGCCACGCCGGCCGTCACGTGGATGATCGGGTCCAGATCCCAGTCGATGCCCCCGCCGAACTGCAGGAGGCCGTCGGTGCGGTAGGAGATGAACCCGCCGCCGAGCGTCTGGTTGACCACCTTCACGTCGCCGGAGACCTTCAGCAGCGCGGGGTCGGTGAAGGCGAAGGTGAAGCCGTTGGGCGGGAGCGCATCGATGGAGATCGCGGACGTCCCGCCGATCACCGGGCCCGCGGCCAACTCCACCCCGCCGTTGATGATGAGCGGATCCAGGGACAGGGTGAAGCCGATCGCGGTGAGCGAGAGGAACGGCGGATAGATCTGCAGGGCGGGGTTGAACGGGAAGCGCTCGATGCCCGCGTGCTTGAACTTCCCGTTCTCGAAGCCGAACGACATCCGCGCCTCGTCGCGCTCGGAGTACGTGGGCGGCAGGCGGAAGGACGCGGAGCCCTCGAAGACGGCCGGGTCGCTCTGGTAGGTGATCGAGAGCTGGTGGATCTCGAAGGCGCCGAGCATGGCGTCGGCGACGTCGATCTTCAGGCCCTTGAGCTTCAACCCGTCCTGGGCGGTGAGGAGCAGGTCGGCCTGCCCGGTGACCGACCCGAAGATCGGGGGCAGCTTCAGGTTCACCGGGATCACCGCGCCCTGCGGCGTGAGGTACAGCTCGGCCGTCCCGACGATCGGGAACCCCAGGAGGCTGATCTTGAACTTCCCCAGGTCGGAGAACGTGCCGATGTCGACCTTGGACCCGTTGGGGACCTTCCAGCTGAACGAGCCGCGATCGAGCAGCACGGTGCCCGCGCGGGTCTCCACCGACCCGCTCGCGGCGATGGTGCGCGCATCGGGGTCGACGGTGATCGTCGCGGTCGCGGCGGTGTGGGCCGTCGGGCCGCCGCCGACCGACCGGCGCGCGCCGCCGACCGGCAGGACGTCGATCCCGTTGACCCGCACCGCGTCGTGCGTCTCGTAGCTGCCGTCCTTGCGCTTCTGCAGGCAGCCGTCGCTGGCGGCGACGACGACCTTGCCGCCGTTGAAGGTGACCTGGTCCTCGCACGGCAGCGTGGTCCCGCCCGACCCGGACCCCGAGCCCTTGCCCAGCGGCGGGATCACCGCGGCCCGGACGGGCCCCTGGTTGTTGTGGTCCCACACGACGAAGCCGCCCCCGTCGGGGCCGGTGCCGATCTGCGGGTTGACCACGTCGTCGCCCCGCACGAGCGGCCGGGCGGCCGTCCACGTCTTGCCGTCGGAGGTGGCGCGGTACTGCACGGTCGTGTCGTTCTCGCGGCTGCTGCGCCACACCACCGCCACGTGGCCGCCCGCATCCTGGGAGATGTCGCTGAACACCGGGGAGTCGGTCTTGTTGGACAGCGTGACCGGCGCGCCCCACGTGTTGTTGGTGGGGTCATAGCGGCGGGCGGTGAGAAAGCGGGGGAACGGCCCCAGGGTCATCCCCTTCATCCACACGCCCTTGGGCCCGCCGGTGATGCGCGGCTCGTCGAGGCCGGGGATCTTCCCCTCCGGGCCCCAGGAGCCGGCGTCGTTGAGGTCCCCCGCGCCGCTCCACACGCGCCAGTACGTGCCGGTGTTCAGATCGCTGTAGGCGGCCATCGGCGTCGTCGGGTTGATGAGGGCCAGGGAGCCGTAGAACGCCTTGTCCGCCACGCCGCCGGTGAGGTTGGCCTTGGCGCCGGTCAGCCCGTCCAGCGGCGCGTTCTGCACGATCGTCCCGTTCGTGACGACCGCGGTGATCGTGGTGACGCCGAAGTCGCCCGGCCCGAAGATGGCGTCCCCGGAGGGGTCCCCGCTGCCGATCGCCCTAGGCGCTGCGAAGCTCTGGCCGCCGTCCCCGGACACCGTGGCCCACAGCACCTCGTCGCTGGGGAACGGCGGGGCCGACACCGCACAGCACCGCTCGGCGAGGATCACCACCTGCCCCGCCGCGCGACCGAGGAGCACGCGCACGCGGGAGAACTGCTCGGCCGGGATGTTCCACGACTCGGTGCGCTGACACGTGGTGGCGCCGCGCGGCAGGCGGCAGTACTTCAGGACGTTGGGCTGGCCGGGCACCCCGTCGGTCCAGGCGATGTGCCCCACCCCGCCCGCGTCGACGGCCACGTCGGGCTCGGTGTCGTACTGGGCCGTGGCCAGGGTGATCGGTTTGGCCGGGACCTTCTGGAGCGGGGCGGCCCCCGCGGAGGCGGCGCCGCATGCGACGAGGACGAGACAGGCCAGTGCGGTCCCTACCCAGCGCACCCCTCGCACCGTACTCCCCCTATCCTCGAACGTCCATGAGCAGCCAGTACGTCTTCACCATGCGCGGCCTCAGCAAGCGCTACCCGCCGGACAAGGTCGTGTTCGACGACATCAACCTGTCGTTCTACCCGGGCGCCAAGATCGGCGTGCTCGGCTACAACGGCTCGGGCAAGTCGACCCTGCTGAAGATCATGGCCGGCCAGGACGAGGATTACCGCGGCGAGGCGCAGCTCGGCACCAACCGCACCGTCGGGCTGCTGGAGCAGGAGCCCCACCTCGACGAGTCCAAGGACGTCAAGGGCAACGTGGAGGATGGCGTCGCCGAGACGAAGGCGCTGCTGGACCGCTTCAACGAGCTGGCCGCCAACTACTCCGACGAGACCGCCGACGAGTTCGCCCGGCTGCAGGAGCAGATCGACGCCGCCGACGCGTGGAACCTCGACACCCAGCTCGAGTACGCGATGGACGCGCTGCGCCTGCCGCCCGCCGATGCCGACGTCTCCAAGCTGTCCGGCGGCGAGCGCCGCCGCGTGG
>CAZXNX010000215.1:0-4934 GCA_964642225.1 uncultured Solirubrobacteraceae bacterium
GGCCGCCCCGTCCATCGTCGTCGCGGCGTACACGTTGGGCAGCGCCGCCTCCTCAAGGATCTTGCGGCCGGCGACGTCGTTGGTGCCGTCCAGGCGCACCACGAAGGGCACGGACGGCTTGAGGGCGGCGAACGCGGCCACCAGGCCGTTGGCCACCTCGTCGCAGCGGGTGATGCCGCCGAAGATGTTCAGCAGGACCGCCTTGACGTTCTCGTTGCTGAGGATCAGCTCGATCGCCTGCGTGACCTTGGCGGCGTCGGACCCTCCGCCGGCGTCCAGGAAGTTCGCGGGCTCTCCGCCGGCGCCCTTGACGACATCCAGCGTTGACATGACGAGGCCGGCGCCGTTGCCCATGATCCCGATGTCACCGTCGAGCTTGACGTAGATGACGTGCTGCTCGGCGGCCTTGAGCTCGATCGGGTCGGCGTTGGCCGAGTCGCCCAGGTCGGCGTTCTCCGGGTGGCGGAAGAGCGCGTTGTCGTCGAGCGTGACCTTCGCGTCGAGCGCCTTGACCTGGCGGTCCGGCGTGACGATGAGCGGGTTGATCTCGGTGAGGCTCGCGTCCTCCTCGATCCACACCTCGTAGAGCGCCAGGAGCGCGTCGGCGACGCCGTCGATGACGTCGGCGTCGGCGCCGCCCTTGGTGGCGATGTCGACGGCCTGCTCACGGGTGAGCCCGACGAGCGGGTCGACGTTCTCGCGGATGAGCTTCTCGGGCGTCTCCTCGGCGACCTGCTCGATGTCCACGCCGCCCTCGACGCTGAACATGACGAGCGGCTTCTTGGCCGAGCGGTCCAGCAGCACCGAGGCGTAGTACTCGGTGGCGATGTCCGAGGCGTGCTCGATCCACAGCGTGCGGACGATGTGGCCCCTGATGTCGAGCCCGAGGATGTTGGTCGCGTGCTCGCGGGCCTCGGCCTCGTTGGCGGCGAGCTTCACGCCGCCGGCCTTGCCGCGGCCGCCGATGAGCACCTGCGCCTTGACGACGACCGGGTACCCGATCGCGTTGGCGGCGGCGACGGCGTCGTCGACGGTGGTGACAGCGCGGCCGTCGGAGACCGCGAGCCCGTGGCGTCCGAAGAGCTGCTTGCCCTGATATTCGAGGAGATCCATAGCGCGGGCGATGCTATCGGCCACCCGTCGACGGTGCGGTCCGGCGACCCCCTCGGGGGGCCTGCATTCCAGCGAACGTGCGAAGATGCCCTCCGCATGCCGATACCGAGCAAAGTCACCTGGGTCACCTTCGACGTCTACGGGACGCTGATCGACTGGGAAAGCGGTATCGCATCCGCTTTCGAGCGTGAGGCCGTCCGTGACGGGTTCACGATCGACCGCAAGGAGATCCTCCCGCTGTTCCACGAGATCTCCAAGGAGGTCGAGGGCGGCTCCTACGAGCTGTACGCCGAGGTGCTGCGCCGCACCGCCGTGCAGATCGCCGAGCGCATCGGCTGGCCGCTGGAGCCCTCCCGCGCCGGCTTCCTGCCCGACTCGCTGAAGCGGTGGATGCCCTTCAAGGAGACCAACACGCAGCTGAAGAAGTTCACGGCGAACTTCGAGACCGCGCTGATCTCCAACATCGACGACAAGCTCCTGGGCGAGACGCGCCGGCACCTGCCCGCGGACTTCGACCTCGTCGTCACCGCCCAGCAGGTCCGCTCCTACAAGCCCGATCCCGCGCACTTCAAGGAGTGCCAGCGGCGGATGGGGACGAAGAAGGGCTGGGTCCACATCGGCTCCAGCTACTACCACGACGTCGAGCCCTGCCTGGCGCTGAAGATCCCCGTGATCTGGCTCAACCGCAACAAGGAGACCCTCGAGCCCGGGCAGAAGAAGCCCACGGCCGAGTGCAAGACGCTGCTCGAGGCCACGCGCCTCGTGGGCCTCTAGGCCAGGATCCCGTGAAGGTCGTCGGGCTCCACGCCGACGTCCTGGTCGCGACCAGCCGCGTCTACCAGACGACGTGCACGGTCGTGCGGGGCCGCCGGCGCGAGCGCGAGCTCGACGCCGCCGGCGACGAGGTGGTCGCGAGCGAGGCGTTCGTGATCGACTCGCCCGTGTACCCGGACGAGCTCGAGGTGCTGCCCGCGCTGCTGGACCAGGCCGGCTTCCCCTGCACGGGCCTCCTGGCCACCCACGCCGACTGGGACCACCTGCTCGGCCGCCTGGCCTTCCCCGGCGCGGCCCTGGGCTGCGGGGAGACGACTGCCGCGCGCCTGGCCGCCGAGCCGGGTGGCGCCGCTCGCGCGCTGCGCGCCTTCGACGAGGAGCACTACGTCGAGCGCGACAGCCCGCTCTCCCTCGGCCAGGTCCAGGCGCTGCCCGTCCCCGGCGTGCTGGAGGTGGGCGACGAGGAGCTGATCCTGGAGCCCGCCGACGGCCACACCGCCGACGGCACCGCCGTATGGATCCCGTGGGCGCGCGTGCTGGTGGCGGGCGACTACCTGTCCCCCGTTGAGATCCCCATGATCAGCGAGGGCGGCTCGCGCGACGCCTACCTCGCCACGCTGGAGCGGCTGCGCGTGCGCGTGGAGGAGGCCGACTGGGTCGTCCCGGGCCACGGCGGGCCGATCGACGGCGCCCGGGCGCTGGCCATCCTGCGCGAGGACGTCGCCTACCTCGAGACCTGGAAGCTGCCGATCGCCCGGCGCACCGCCGAGCAGAAGCGCATCGACGCGGCCAACCGCGAGCGCGCCGGGGCCTGAGCCTGCGGGCGAGCGGCACGCGGCCGCCCGCCCGGAAGGGCTCAGCCGATGGTGAGCGGGCCCACCCCGTCCGGCGGGGCGGGCGTCTCGGCCAGCACGATCAGGGCCCCGGTGTAGGGAGCGCCGTCGTTGATGCAGGCCCCGGTGGTGTCCCGCTTCTTCAGCTGCGTGGCAACCGCGATGTTCTCCGTGGTGGCCGTCAGCTTCCAGGCCTGGGCGGGCCCGAACGTGAACGGCGGGGTGAGGGTCCGGTTGACGAACCGCCACGCCGAGCCGACGAAGCCCGTCAGCAGGGCCGGCGGGATCGAGCCCTGGAAGTAGCCGGTGCCGCTGCAGTCAGCGGTCTTGAAGTTGACCGTGCTGGCGCCGCCGCCCAACGAGCTCGCGGGGATCAGCTGGCCGGACGGGTAGTAGGGGTAGAGCCCGCCCTCGAACTGGACCAGCAGGATCGGGACGGAGCCGGTGTAGTAGTAGCCGACGAATTGTCCGACCACTGCGCCGTCGGCGCCCTTGACGTTCAGCTGCGGGCCCGCGGGGCCGGTGGCCCCCGTCGCGCCGGTCGCCCCGGTGGCGCCGTTCGTGCCGTTCTTCCCCGGCTTGCCGGCCGTGTTCCACGTGAACTTCTTCCAGCCCTTGGAGCACTTGGACTTGACCTTCTTGGCCGGCAGGACCTTCACGGCCCCGGTGCGCGTCTTGACGCAGGCGGTGATGGTGGAGCTCGCGGCGTCGGCCGTGGCGACGGGGACGAGGGCGACGCCGGCGGCGACGGTCATGGCCGTCAGCAGCCGGCGTGAGCGGGAGGTGAGCATGTGCGGACCTTTCGGAGGTGGGGAGCCGATGGCGCGAGCGTACCGCCGACGCGCCCGTTGTCACGCGGTTACGCTGGCCTCATGTCGCGGATTCGCGCCACATCGCTCGTCCGCGTCCTGGCGGTGCTGTGCGCCCTGGCGGTCGCCGTGCCCGCGGTCGTCGTGGCCAAGCGCTACGTGGGGACCAGCAAGGCCGATCGCATCACGGGCGGGTCGGCCGACGACACCGTGGAGGCCAGCTACGGCAACGACGTCATCCGCACGGGCGGCGGCGACGACACGGTGTACGCCGGGCCCGGCGACGACACCATCGACGGCGGCGACGGCGACGACAGCCTGGACGGCGGCACCGGCCACGACCGCGTCTCCGGTTCCGCCGGCGACGACGAGCTCTACGGCGACGCCGAGCCCGACACCATCTCGGGCGGCGCGGGCAACGACACCATCGACGCGGGGACCGGCGACGACCGCCACGTCGACGGGGGCGCCGGCGACGACCAGGTCCTCGGCGGCTTCGGCTACGACACGCTGCACGGCGGCGCCGGCAACGACGCCATCGACGGCGCCGAGGGCAGCGACATCATCTTCGGGGACGACGGCGACGACGTGATCGACGGCGGGGTGGGCAGCGACCGGCTCAACGGCGGCCCGGGCGCCGACACGCTCAGCGCCGGCACCGGCGAGAACACGATGTTCGGCGGCGAGGGCCCCGACGTCATCTACTCCGGGCCGCGCCACGACATCATCGACGCGGGGCCTGGCGACGACACGGTCTACGTCAACGACCAGTCCACCGACAAGAGCGTCGACTGCGGCGAGGGGGACGACACCGTCTACATCGACGTCAAGGAGGACCCGCCGCTCAAGGGCCGCCAGTGGATGGCCGACGGCGACCGCAAGTCCCTCAAGGGCTGCGAGAACGTCGTACCCGCGCACATCGCGGTGGAGATCGAGAACGTGCCGGTCGCCTTCCGCTCCTCCAACAGCGGCGGCACGCATCGCGGCAGCGAGAAGCCCGACCGTATGTTCGGGGGCACGGGCAACGACACGTTCATCGGGCTGGGCGGCGACGACTTCCTGTGGGGCGACAGCAAGCCGGGCTCCCACGGCCGCGACGTGCTCGACGGCGGCGACGGCAACGACCGGCTGCTCGGCGGCGGGGGCGACGACACCATCAGCGGCGGCGCCGGCGACGATGCCATCCAGGGCGACGCCGGCCGGGACCGCATCGACGCCGGCGACGGCAACGACACGATCCGCGGCGGCGACGACCCCGACGTGATCGACGCCGGCCCCGGCGACGACCAGGTCATCTCCATCGCCGGCAAGAAGGACGCCGTCGACTGCGGCGCCGGCTACGACATCGCCCGCGTCGACCGCGACGACGTCCTCACCGGCTGCGAGAAGATCCTCTACCGCTAGG
>CAZXNX010000216.1:0-4928 GCA_964642225.1 uncultured Solirubrobacteraceae bacterium
GGCCAGGCCCAGGCCGGCCCCCTGGCCGTCGCCGCGGGAGGCGTCGGCCTGCCAGAAGCGCTCGAACACGTGGTCCTCGCCGCCCTCGGGCAGGCCCGGACCGTGGTCGCGCACGGTGAGCACCCCGGTCCCGTCCTCCTCCCGCACGGTCACGTCGACAGCCGCCTGCGGGGGCGTGTGCACGAGCGCGTTGCGCAGCAGGTTGTCGACGATCTGGTAGACCTGATCGGCGTCCGCCATCACCGTCACCGAGCCCTCGGCGGGCCCGCGGAAGGTGATCACCCGCTCGGGCGCGGTCATGCGGATGTCGCCGCAGGCGTCGTCCACGATCGCCCCCAGGTCGACGGGGGAGCCGGTCACGTGGCGCACGGCGTCCAGGCGGGCGAGCAGCAGCAGGTCGTCGACGAGCACGCCCATGCGCTCCGCCGCATGCTCGATCCGGCCCAGTGCGCGGGCCAGGTCCTCGGGATCGTCGGCGGCCCCGAGCCGGAAGGCCTGGGCGTAGCCGCGGATCGACGTCAACGGGGTGCGCAGCTCGTGGGAGGCGTCAGCGAGGAAGCGCCGCATGCGCCCCTCGCTCGCCTCCCGCTCGGAGAAGGCCCGCTCGATCTGCGCGAGCATCGTGTTGAGCGCCACCGACAGGCGCCCCACCTCGGTGCGCTCGTTCGTCAGCTCGACGCGCTGGGTGAGGTCGCCGGCGGCGATCATCGTGGCGGTGCGGCCGATCCGGTCCAGCGGGCGCAGGCTCGCGCGGATCGCCCACGCCCCCAGGCCGACGATGAGCAGCAGGGCGACGAACGTCACCAGCCCTTCGATGAGGCGCAGGCGGTCGAGGATGTCCTCGACGGAGTCCAGCGGCACCGCGGCGACGACCAGCTGCCCGGCGCCCGCGGCGGCGTGCCGGGCGACCAGGAGGTAGCGGCCGCCGCCGCTGACGGCGTCGACCTCGACCGGGCCGGCCCGGCGGGCGGCCATCCCCTTGACGTCGCCGGGCAGCTTCGGCGGCGGGCGCACCGTGTCGCCGTCACGCAGCTGGAGCGTGCGCACCGTGTTGCCGGTGGCGTCCAGCAGCGCGCCGTAGGTGCCGGGCTCCGAGCCGCGGGCGCCGGCGCGCAGGGGCTGGGCGGTGACGAAGCCGGCCGAGCCGAGCCGGCGGTCGGAGAGGGCGGCGTCGGCCTGCAGCTGGCGGTCGACCCCGCCGACCGCCTGCAGGAGCTGCTCCTGGTCGCGGTCGATCAGGAAGGACCGCAGGGCCGTGTAGGTGACGACGTTGACGCCGACGAGCACGCCGCCCGCGAGGACGACGAGGATGAGCAGGAGGCGGGCGCGCAGCGACACGGCTACTCCTCCTGCGGGTCGCGCAGGACGTAGCCGACGCCGCGCACGGTCTGCACGAGCCGCGGGCCGTGCGCCTCGAGCTTCTTGCGCAGGTAGCTGACGTACGTCTCCAGGACGCGGGCGTCGCCGCCGAAGTCGTAGTCCCACACGTGGTCGAGGATCTGCGCGCGCGTCAGGGCACGCCGCGGGTTGAGCAGGAAGTAGCGCAGGAGCCGGTACTCGGTACCGGCCAGGTCGATCCGTCGCCCGCCGCGGAACACCTCGTGGCTCTCCTCGTCGAGCACCACGTCGGCGAAGGAGAGACGGCCGTCGTCGTGCTCGTCGGCGGCGCTGCGCCGGCGCAGGATCGCCCGCACGCGCGCCACCAGCTCCTCGAGGTTGAAGGGCTTGGTGACGTAGTCGTCGCCGCCGATGGTCAGGCCGCGGACCTTGTCCTCGGTGGTGTCGCGGGCGGTGAGGAAGAGCACGGGGATCCCCGAGCGCCGCTCGCCCAGGCGCCGCAGCACCTCGAACCCGTCCATGTCGGGGAGCATCACGTCGAGGACGATCACCTCGGGCCGGCAGCGCGCCACGGCGCTCAGCGCCTCGCCGCCCGTTCCGGCGACGTCGACGGCGAACCCCTCGTGTCGCAGGGCGAGGGCCACCACGTCGGCGATGGCGGGGTCGTCGTCCACGACGAGCGCGCGCGTCGGGGATTCGGAGGTCGGCATCGCGGGAACATCCTCGCAGGGATACCTCAGAGTTTGCTGAGGGATTGCTGTGCCACGGCGCCCGCCCCAGCGGGTAGCGTTGGCGCCCCATCGTCCAGCGTCGCAGTGAGGGTTGTGCATGACCGAGAACACCGCCATCGCCACGCCCGGCCAGGCCCGGCGCAAGATCTTCGCGATGACCTGCGTGGCCGCCCTCGGCGGCTTCCTGTTCGGCTTCGACACCTCGGTCATCAACGGCGCGGTCACCGCCATCGACGACCAGTTCCACGCCAGCTCCGGCGAGCTGGGCTTCGCGGTCAGCTCGGCCCTGCTGGGCTGCGCGGTCGGCGCCTGGTACGCGGGCCCGCTGGCCGACCGGTTCAGCCGCATCCACATCATGCAGACGGCGGCCGTCCTCTTCACCATCAGCGCGATCGGGTCGGCCCTGGCCGGCAGCCTCGAGGTGCTGATCGTGTTCCGCGTGATGGGCGGCATCGGCGTCGGCATGGCCAGCGTGGTGGTGCCGGCCTACATCGCCGAGATCGCGCCGGCAGAGCGCCGCGGGCGCCTGGCCTCCATGCAGCAGCTGGCGATCGTGCTGGGCATCTTCGTCGCGCTGCTCACCGACTTCCTCATCTCCGAGGCGGCCGGCGGCGCGTCCAACGACCTGTGGCTCGGGCTCGAGGCGTGGCGCTGGATGTTCCTCTCCGGCGTGGTGCCCGCCGTGCTCTACGGCGTCGGCACGCTGTTCCTCCCCTTCTCCCCGCGCTACCTCGTCATGAAGGGCAAGGACGCGCAGGCCGCCGAGGTGCTCCGTTCCATCGGCGAGCAGGACGCGGACGCGAAGATCAAGTCGATCCAGCGCACGATGAACACCAAGCGCCCGCGGCTGGCCGACCTGCGCTCCGAGAGCGGCGGGCTGCAGCCGATCGTGTGGGTGGGCATCACGGTCTCGGCGCTGCAGCAGCTCGTCGGGATCAACGTGATCTTCTACTACTCCAGCACCCTCTGGCAGGCGGTCGGGTTCTCCGAGTCCAACTCGATGCTCATCACCGTCATCACCTCGGTGATCAACGTGGTGGTGACGCTCATCGCGATCGCCACCGTCGACCGGGTCGGCCGCCGCGCGCTGCTGCTCGTCGGCTCCGCCGGCATGACCGTCTGCCTCTCCACCATGGCGGTGGTGTTCGCCACCGCCGGCACGAACGCGGCCGGCCAGCCCGACCTCGGCGACTTCACGGGCCCGCTGGCGCTGGTGGCGGCCAACGGCTTCGTCATCTTCTTCGGGATGTCGTGGGGCCCGGTGGTGTGGGTGCTGCTCGGCGAGATGTTCCCCAACAGCATCCGGGCGATCGCCATGTCCGTCGCGGTGGCCGTGCAGTGGATCATGAACTTCGTGGTCTCCACCACCTTCCCGCCCCTCTCCGAAGCAGGCCTGGGCCTGGCCTACGGGTTGTACGCCGGGTTCGCCCTCATCTCGCTGTTCTTCGTGGCGAAGTTCGTCCAGGAGACCAAGGGCGTGGAGCTGGAGGACATGACCGGCGACGTCGGCCACCACGAGGCCGCCACCAGTGCGCAGCCCGCGACCTAGCGGGACCCCGACGATGGCGATCACGGTCTACGAGAAGCGCACCTGCACGAAGTGCCGCCAGCTGGCCGCCCTGCTCACCGAGCGGGGCGTCGACTTCGAGCGCGTCGAGTTCCACCTGGAGGGGCTGACCGAGCCGCAGCTGCGCGACCTCGTCGCCCGCGCCGGGGTGCCGGCCCGCGAACTGCTGCGCCGGCGCGAGCCGGGCGCGGCCGCCCTGCGCGACGCCGACGACGACGCGGTCATCGCGGCGATGGTGGCCACGCCCGCGTTGCTGGAGCGGCCCGTGGTGGTCAACGGGGACCGGGCCGTGCTGGCCCGGCCCACCGAGCGGGTCCTGGAGATCCTGTGAGCACCACGACGTCGCCCCGCCCGTTCCCGGTCGTCACGGTGACGGTCGCCGCGGTGGCCTACGCGCTGGTCGCCACGCTGGCCCTGGCCCTGGAGCCGCCCGCGAAGGGGTGGGCGGTGCTGGCCTGCTCGGTCGGCGGCTGCGTCGCGCTGGTGGTGGTGGCCCGGCAGGCGGGCCGGTCCGACTGGCTCGCCGCCCTCGGCGTCCTCATCCCGATCTCGATCTTCCAGGTCCTGCCCGACTGGTTCCTGGCCGACGGCCTGGGCACCCTGCACTTCCCCGACACCGGCGCCGTGCGGGTCGGTGGCGTCATCCCGCTGGCCATGGCAGGGATGTGGGCGATCCCCCTGTTCGTCGTGTACCTCGCCGCCCACGGCAGCGCCGCCCGGGGCGCGGTGGTGGCCTTCCTCTTCTTCCTCGCCACCGAGCTGCTGGCGCCCGCCGTGGACCTGTGGGGCCCGGCCGGCGGCGTGCGCGAGATCCTCGGCGTGGCGGTCTACGTGCTCCCGGCCGAGGCGGTGCTCGGCGCCGCCACCGTGATCGCCGTGCGCGAGACGGCGCAGCGCTCCTTCGGGGTGCGCATCCTCGCCGCGCTGGCGGTGAGCACGCTGTACACGGGGGCGCTGGCGCTGTGCTGGTTCCTCATCGACCACGCCGACCTGACGCTGTCGGCCTCGTAGCTTC
Source organism: uncultured Solirubrobacteraceae bacterium (assembly GCA_964642225.1). Lineage (GTDB taxonomy): Bacteria > Actinomycetota > Thermoleophilia > Solirubrobacterales > Solirubrobacteraceae > JBBQCW01. The sequence goes on from CAZXNX010000216.1 coordinate 4,652, forward strand.
AGGCGACCGCGGCGCCCTTGCGCTGGTTGCAGGGCGCGCACAGGACCTGCAGGTTCGCCACCGTCGACGCGCCGCCGAGGGCGAACGGGATGACGTGGTCGAACTGCAGCTCGAAATCGGCGCCGCAGTCCACGCACCGCCCGCCGTCGCGCTCCCACACCTCCTGGCGCACGCTGCGCGGGATCGGCTCGCGGCGCGGCGCGGCCCCGTTCTCCTCGCCGGCCAGCGCGGCGTGGGCGCGCTCCAGGGTCCGGCGCCGGCGCGCGTCCCGGGCGAA
>CAZXNX010000217.1:0-4909 GCA_964642225.1 uncultured Solirubrobacteraceae bacterium
GTGGAGGAGGGGCGAGGATCGGGGCCGGTGGCCTAGGAGGGGTGTGGACGTCCCGCCCCGCCTGGCCCGCCTCCCCGCCCGGGCCCTGCCCGGCGGGCTGACCCTGCACGAGGCGCGCTCGCCCCGTGCGCGGCTGGTGGGCCTCATGGGGATCGGCGCGCTGGACCCCTCCCGCGGCCTGTGGCTGCCGCACACCCGCTCGGTCCACACCGGCGGGATGCGCATGGCGCTGGACCTGCTGTGGCTGGACGGCGACGGCGTCGTCGTGCGCCGTGACGACAGGGTGGGGCCCGGGCGCCTGCGCGGCTGCCGGGGCGCAGCGTCCGTGGTGGAGGTGGCGGCCGGCGCCGGGGGGCGCTGGGCGGCCGCGCTGGGGCTCTTTGACACGATGCGGGCATGAGCACCACCCCGCAGTTCGCCGTCGAGACCGATCCCGGCGGGCGCTTCGTGCGTCAGCAGAGCGTGTTCCGCGACTGGGTGCGCGCCGACGGGTCCACGCCGTTCACGCCCGAGGCCGGGCGCTACCACCTGTACGTGTCGCTGGCCTGCCCGTGGGCCCACCGCACGGTCATCGTCCGCCTGCTCAAGGGCCTGCAGCACGCCATCCCCATGACGGTGGTCGACCCCATCCGCGACACGCGGGGCTGGCGCTTCCTCCCCGATGTGCCCGACCCCGTCAACGGCTTCACGTTGCTGTCGGAGGCCTACGCCGCCAGCAACCCCGACTTCGGCGGCCGCGTCACCGTGCCCGTGCTGTGGGACACCCATCACCACCGGATCGTCAACAACGAGAGCGCCGACATCATCCGGATGCTGAACAGCGAGTTCGACGCGCTCGACGGCGTCGACACGTCCTTCGACCTGTACCCGCCCGCGCTGCGCGAGGAGATCGACGCGCTCAACGCACGGGTGTACGACGACGTCAACAACGGCGTCTACAAGACCGGGTTCGCCACCACCCAGGAGGCCTACGAGGAGTCGTTCGACCGGCTGTTCGCCACGCTCGGTGAGCTGGAGGCGCGCCTGGACACCAGCCGCTACCTGGTGGGGGACGCGGTGACCGAGGCCGACTGGCGCCTGTTCACCACGCTCGTGCGCTTCGACCCGGTGTACGTCGGGCACTTCAAGTGCAACGAGGTGCGGATCGCCGACCTCCCCAACCTCAGCAACTACCTGCGGGACCTGTACCAGCGGCCGGGGATCGCCGGGACGGTGAACCTGGACCACATCAAGCGCCACTACTACGTGACGCACCGCCAGATCAACGGGTCGGGCATCGTGCCCAAGGGGCCGCGCCTGGACTGGGACGCCCCGCACGACCGCGACCGGCTGGGCCCCGCCGCCGGGTAGCGCCGCGGCCGCCCCTAGGGGCGGTCGTAGGCCATCGCGTAGGTGGCCGCGTCGTCGATGCCGGACTGCGGGGCGCCGATGACGACGGCGGTCCCCGCGCGGGTGAAGGCGGGATTGAGGATGTTGGCCCGGTGGCCGGGGCTGTTCATCCAGCCGTCGACGATCTCGGCGGGCGAGCCCAGCTCGCCGCTGCCCCAGGCGATGTTCTCCCCGGCGGTGCTGCCGCGCCAGCCCTGGGCCTTGAGGCGGTCGCTGAACGTGCGGCCGCTGGGCGTGGTGTGGTCGAAGTAGCGGCGCTTGACCATGTCGCGGGCCAGCGTGGACTCGAGCTTCTTGAGGAGCCCGTTGCCCTTCAGGGCCTTGCGTCCGCGCTTGGTGCGCTCGCGGTTGACGAGGCAGAGCGTGGCGGCCTGGGCCTCAGCCAGGTCGGCCGTGCGCGTGGGGCGGGCGTCGGCGTCCTTGCAGGTCGCGGCGCCGGCGGTGGCGGGGAGGCCGGCGCCCGCGCCGCCCAGCACGACGGCGGCCAGAAGGACGGCGGCCACGTCGCGGGAGCGGCGGGCGAGGGCGGGATGGGAGGCGGGCATCGGCAGTACAACCCCACGGTGCGCATGAAGTTCCGCCTCGATGATGCCAGCCCTCTGTGCGAAGGGACACCGATTGGCGCAGGCGGGCTCGTCCGAGCGTGTACTAGGGTCCGCCCATGAGCCGCATCGGGGCAGTGGCCGGCCAGGGCCGGGAGACGTTCGACGGCGCGCGCAAGGAGATCGCGCAGACCCGTCAGGAGTCCCTGCGCCACCGGCCCGACCCGCCCGAGGAGGGGCTGGTCCTGGACATCGGCTCGGGCCCCGCCGCCGACCCGCGCGTCGGTGTCACCGTCGACCCGGACGTCCTCCTCACCGCCGAGCGGGCCACCGACGCCGCCGGCCCGACCCGGCCGCTGGTGGTCGCCGACCCCGAGCACCTGCCCTTCGCCTCCGGCGCGTTCGCCTACACGATCATCGACGAGGTCCTCACCGCCGCCGGCGACCCGGCCGCGGTCGCCGCCGAGCTGGCGCGCGTGTCCCCGCGCGGGTTCGTGCAGGTCCCCAGCCGCGCCTCGGAGCTCGTCTTCGGCGGCCCCCGCGACCGCTGGCTCGTGGACCTGGAGGAGGACGGCACGCTCGTCTTCGCCACCAAGGAGGGCGAGCCGCCCGGCGCGGCCGACGCCAGCGCCGCCTTCGACGAGTCCCTCCTCATCCGCCTGGGGTGGGCCGCGCACCGCTCCCGCTGGCGCCACAGCGTGGCGTGGGAGGACGCGCTGGCCGTGCGGGTCACCGGCTCCGCCGGGCCGCGCAGCGCGCCCCCGGTCGATCTGGCGCGCGTGCAGGCCCACCTGGCGGAGGAGAACCGCCGCGGGCACCTGCCCTTCATGGCGCCGGAGATCATGGATCTGCTGCGCTGCCCGGCCAGCGGCGCCGCCCTGACCCGCCGCGGACGGTGGATGGACTGCGCCGACAGCGGCCTGTCCTACCCGGTCGTCGGCCCCGTGCCGCTGCTGCTCGCCGCGGCCTCCCGGCCGCTGTAGCGGCGCAGAACGATTGACGGCGCCCGGGAGACCCGGACGCCGTCGGTCCTGCACCTGCGTGGGCGCTCCGGTGTTACCGGGCGCGGGAGGAACTGCGGCCGGTGCCCCGGCCGGACGGGCGGGCGGAGTGGACGGTGCGCGCGGAACCGGAGTTCCCCGAGCCACCGTTCCCCGAGCCGCTCCGTGAGGAGCGCGGCTTGCGTCCGTCGTTGTCGCGGACGGCGGAGCGGCCGCCGTTGCCGGAGCCGCCACCGCCCTTGCGATGCGACGAGGCCTGGCGCTGCTGACGCTGGCCCGGCTTGCCCTGGGGCTGATGGGACGGCTTGACGCCGGCCGCGGCGAACTCCTGGTGGAGGTCGAGCGCGGAGGCGATCTTGTTGACGTCCCCGGCCTGCTCGGACCCGACGAAGGTGATCGCCGTGCCCGTGTTGCCCGCGCGGCCGGTGCGGCCGGTGCGGTGCACGTAGGTCTCACGATCCTCAGGGGGATCGAAGTTGATGACGTGGGAGATGTCGTCCACGTGGATGCCGCGAGCCGCGACGTCGGTGGCCACCAGCGTGTCGACGCGGAACGCCTCGAAGCTGGCGAGCGCCTTCTCGCGCTGGCTCTGCGACTTGTTGCCGTGCATGGCCACGGACTTCACGCCCTCGGCGCTGAGCTGCTTGACCAGCCGGTCGGCGCCGCGCTTGGTGCGCACGAAGACGAGGGCCAGGTCGCGCTTCTGGTTCAGCTCGGTGACGAGCATGTTCACGCGGCTCTGGTCGACGGCCACGAAGCGGTGCTGGATGTCGGCGACCTTCTGCTCGGCCGGCACGTGCTCGTGGACGCAGGGGTCCGACGTGTAGGCGCGGGCGATCTTGCCCGCCTCACCGTCGAGGGTGGCCGAGAAGAACAGCGTCTGGCGGTTGCGCGGCACCTGGGCCACGACCCGGTCGACCGCCGGGCGAAAGCCCATGTCGAGCATGCGGTCGGCCTCGTCCAGGACGAGGATCTTGATGTTGGCCAGCGAGAACGCGCGACGCTGCAGCAGGTCCTCGAGGCGGCCGGGGGTCGCCACGATGATGTGGGACTTGGCCGCCGCGCGGGCCTGCTTCTCGAGCCCGACGCCGCCGTAGACGGCGGTCACGCTGAGGGCGCGGGAGTGGGCGAGCTTGTAGGAGGCGTCGACGATCTGCGTCGCCAGCTCGCGGGTGGGAGCCAGCACGAGCGCGGCGGGCCGCTTGTCGGTGGCCTCGATGCGGTCGAGCATCGGCACCATGAACGCGAGCGTCTTGCCCGAGCCCGTGGGGGACTTGGCGAGCACGTCGCGCCCGGCCAGGACGTCGCCGATGACGAGGTTCTGGATGGCGAAGGGGGCGGTGAAGCCGTCCTTCTCAAGGGCGCCGCACACGGCTTTGGAAACGCCGAGATCGGCGAAGGACTGCGATGACATTGGGAACTCCTCAGGCGGCGTCGATGCCGCACGTATGCGCGGCTTCCGGCCAACGCGATTCGGGAGGACTGCGTACCCGAACCGCCGGTGGCGGGACCTGAGCAAGCTTCCTCGCGGGCGTCCAGACGACGCACCGCTCACCCAAGTGTAGCTACATTGCCCGCTCCGCCTTCCCTCCTGCAAGGAGCCTGTCCCTCATGCCCCGCCTCCGCACCGCCCTGCTCGCCCTGCTCGGGACCGCCCTGCTGGCCACCGCCTACACGGCCGGCCTGGTCCAGGGAGCGTCCACCGCGAAGACCGCCGTGCGCGAGTCGCTGGCCGTCGCCAACGCGCCCAAGGGCGCCAAGAAGCGCACCCTCGGCCTGTCCCGCGTGACGGTGCCGGCCGGCGCCCAGCTCGCGCTGCACCACCACCCCGGGACGCAGATCGCCTCGATCCAGGAGGGCACGCTCACGTACACCGTGCAGCGCGGCAGCGTCACCGTCAGCAGCGGCGACGCCGACACCCCCAAGTTCGTGCGCACGATCTCCGCGGGCCAGACCGCCAACATCAAGGCCGGCCAG
>CAZXNX010000218.1:0-4903 GCA_964642225.1 uncultured Solirubrobacteraceae bacterium
CCAGGTTCCCCATCGGGCCATAGTTGGCGTACGACTGATGGCAGCGCAGGGTGTGGGCGGTGAGGGCCCGGGGCAGCGCCCCGTGGGCCGAGGCGGCGGTCGTCAGCGACAGCAGGGCCAGGGCAGCGAGAGTCGTGGGGAGACGGAGGGTGCGCACGGTCGGGCTCCTATTCGGGCTTGGCGTCGTGTTGGGTGTACGGGCCGTCGGGGCGGCCGGTGGTGATGGTGAGCGGCTCGCCCTTGGCCGGCGCCTCGCCGTAGTCGACGAGCATCCGCTCCCCGACCTTGCCGCCGCGCAGCGCGATCGGGTCGGTCAGCCACGCCGACTGGCCCTCCTCGGTCTCCCGCACCAGCGTGGCGACGTAGAGGCTCTTGCCGCCCAGCCCGTCGGAGGCCGGGCTCGGCTTGGTGCCGGAGGTGTCGAGCACGAACGTCTTGGCCTTCTTGTCCAGCTCGAAGCCGATCCGCGACCCGGCGCCGAAGCCCAGGGCGCCGGTGCCGACGACGTAGTAGTCGCCGCCGTCCTCGATGGTGGCGTACAGGTTGGGCGCGCTCTTGCTCGTGCCGTCGGTCTCGTAGGTCAGGCCGGCGCCGTCGCCGGGGAACTCGAGGTGGTCGACCTGGCCGGGCGCGAGCTTGATGTCGTCGATCTCCACGGCCAGGCCGGGGCCGGTGAGGGTGATGTTGGCCTTCGTCCTCTTCGTCAACGGGGTGCCGTCGACGACCACGGCCAGCGGCAGCCCGACGGGCGCGCGGTAGACGGGCTCGGCCGACTCGTTCCAGTTCTGCACCGCGAGGTTGCGCGCGACCTGCACGCCGGGGATCTCCCGCACGATCTTGCCGTCGACGATGCCGGTCTGGCGGCCCTGGGCGTCGACGAGGATCAGGTGCGGGTGGTTGGTGCGGCCCGCGTTGAGGCGCACCTCGTTCATCGGCTTGGCCGCCGACCCGAGGGTGTCGGTGTCGGGGCTGTCGTCGGTGGCGGTGCCGCCGGCGCAGAACGGGCACGGCTGGTACTCCTCGCCGGGCGACGTCGGGTACAGCGACATCGACTGCGTCTCGGCGTCGCCGTCGTAGACCTCGCCGAGCTCCTTCGGGTTGGTGCCGCCGACGTAGTGCCACGTGTCCGCGTCGGTGTCGACGGTGACCGCCCGGATGATCCCCGGGAAGTTGTTGTCGTAGACGAGGATCTCCTTGGTGCCGTCGCCCTTGTCCTCGACCGCGAACGGCGTGATCGCGTGGCCGCCGCCGCCGTCGGCGCGGAAGATGGCCAGCGTGTACGTCTCGTTGCCGCTGTTCAGGTCCTCCTCGAGCGTGTCGAGGATCTCGGTCGGGGTGCCGGTGACCTCGCCCTCCTGGATGGTGGGCAGGTTCTGGTAGGTCCAGCTCTCGGCGATGAGGGCCTGCAGGTCGGTGTTGCCCTGGATGGGCAGGTCGACGGTGCGGTCGGCGCCGTAGTCGGCGGGGTCGATCGCCTCGCTGTAGAAGCGCAGCGCCGCGACGGAGAAGCCCATGCAGTGCCCGCCGTCCATCGCGTCGTTCTGGGCCTTCATCCACTTGGCGGCCAGCGGCGTCAGCTCGCAGTCGGTGCCCGTGCCGCGGATGCACACGCCGTCGCCGAAGATGTCGGCCACCTCGTACGGCGTCATGTTCTCCGGCTCCACGTCGTTGCCGTAGTTCTCGAACGCGAAGCCGTCCACGTCGGGGCGAAAGCCGCTGTCGGCCACGATGTCGCCGGTCGGCGCGTAGCTCTCGGCCTCCCCGGCGGTGTCCCCGGCCCCCAGGAGGCTCTGCTGGGTGATGACCGTCTGGGCGACGGTGACCGGGCCCTGCTCCTTCGACGAGCCGCCGCCGCACCCGGCGAGCAGCACCAGGAAACAGCTCAGGAGGACGGCGAGCACCCGCGCGGACTTGTTCACCGCAGGCAACCTAGAGCAACGCGGGGGCGCCGGGCTACAGCCCGCGCTCGGCGCGGCGCAGCGAGCGCATCGCCCAGACGGCCAGCACGAGGACCAGCGCGCCGGCCAGCGCGAAGGCCAGCCCGGTGTCCTGCGGCACCGCCGCGACGAAGCCGCGACCCGCGTTCAGCAGGTAGGTCGCGGGGTTGTACTGCGCCGCGGTGTCGATCCAGCCGTGCAGCAGGTCCTGCGGCACGTACACCGGGGCCAGGAACAGGGTGACGAAGATCGGGACCTGCATGATCGGCCCGGCCTGCAGCGTCTTGGCGCGATAGGACACCCCCGCCGCCCACATGGTGGCCGCGAGATTGAGCAGGATCCCGAGCGTGAAGAGGCCGATGATCTGCACCGGGTCGCCCAGGATGTCCATCCCCGCGATGAGCGCGGCGACCGTGACGATCGTGGCGGTGACGAGGAAGCGCACGACCCCGCCGATGGCGTAGCCGATGAGCAGGCCGCTGCGGTGCGGGGTGGCCAGGAACAGCCGCCGGGCGAAGCCGGTCTCGAAGTCCGCGGCGATCCCCAGCCCCATGAAGAAACCGCCGAACGCGGCGGACTGCAGGAACACGAAGACGTACTGGAAGGCCGTGTACCCGGCGGGGTAGTCGAACCCCGGGACCTTGGCCACCGCCGACAGGCCGCCCGCGAAGGCGATCAGGAAGACGAGCGGGAAGGCCAGCGACGGCAGGATGATCGCCGGGTTGGTGAACGAGGAGTGCAGGTTGCGCCAGGCGATGGCGCGGGCGACGTGGAGCGTGTTCCTCATGTGCGCTCCATCCGCGTGCGCAGGGCCCGGCCGCTGGCCAGGATCGCGATGAGGAAGATGACCCCGGTGATGAGGAAGCCCTTCCACAACGCCTCGGCGTCCCAGCCGGTGATGACGAGGGAGCGCAGCCCCTCGACCATGTACGAGACGGGATTCCAGTCGGCGATCGAGCGGAACCAGTCCTGGGCGATGAGGTCGCGGGGCAGGCTGATCGAGCTGAGGAAGAAGAGGACGAAGAGCAGTGGGAAGACGCCCTGGACCGCCTCGGCCGACCCGGTGCGCAGCGCCATCCAGATGCCGATCGCGCCGAACGCCGAGGCGACGAGGATGGCCAGGACGATGAGCACGGCCACGCCGGCCAGGCCCGCCTTGATGTCCACGCCGAAGGCGACGCCGACGAGCAGGTAGACGACGGTGCCCAGCAACGCGACGAACACCGCGCCGGCCAGCTGCCCGGTGAGCAGCGCCGACCCGCGCAGCGGGGTGAGCGACAGGCGGTTCATGAACCCCGACTCCACGTCCCCGGCCAGCTCGGTGCCCGCGGTGGTGGAGGCGAACAGGGCGCCCTGCATGAAGGTGACGCTGAGCCCGAAGCTCAGGTACGTGTCGGTCGGGAAGCCGGGGATCTGGGTCGCCGCGTTGAACCCGCCGGCGTTGACGGCCAGCAGGATGAGCGGGAAGACGAGGGTCGGGAAGACCATCGCCGGCTGGCGCAGGGTGCGCAGGATCGAGCGGCGCGCCACGAGCCAGACCTGGGCGGGGACCTCCATCGGCTAGGCCCCCGGCTCCACCACGGGGAGCGCGCCGGCGTCGGCCAGCGCCTCGTCGCCCTCGCCCTCCAGCTTGCGGCCGGTCTTGGCCAGGAACACGTCGTCCAGGGTGGGCGCGTGCACCTGCACCTGGCCGGGGTGCAGCCCCTCGGCGTCCAGGGCGCGCACCACCTCGACGAGCTCGCCCTGCCCGTCGGCCAGGCGCACCGCCACGGCGTTGGACGCGCCCGGGATGACGTCGCCGAACCGGCTCAGCACCCGCTCGAAGCCGCCCCGCTCGGCGGGGTCGGTGGGCACCGCCTCCAGGGTGGGGCGGCCGATCCCCGCCTTCAGGGCGGCGGGGGTGTCCTCGGCCACGATGCGGCCGCGGTCGATGATCCCCACCCGGTGGGCCAGCACGTCGGCCTCCTCCAGGTACTGGGTGGTGAGGAACACGGTGACGCCGTCCTCGCGGGCCAGGGTGCCCACGTCGTCCCACAGGGCCGCGCGGCTCTGCGGGTCCAGGCCGGTGGTGGGCTCGTCGAGGAAGATGATCGACGGGCGGTGCACGAGGGCCAGCGCGAGGTCCAGGCGCCGCTTCATGCCGCCGGAGTAGCCGCCCACCTTGCGGTCGGCGGCCTCGGTCAGCCCGACGCGCTCCAGCAGCTCGGTGCCCCGCGCGGTGCGGTCGGCCCGGCTCAGGCCCTGCAGCCCGCCCTGCAGGTCCATGTGCTCGCGGCCGGTGAGGAAGTTGTCCAGCGCGGCCTCCTGCAGGGCGGCGCCGATGTTGGCCCGCACCTTCGGCCCCTCGGAGGAGACGTCGAAGCCGGCCACCGTCGCGCGGCCCGCGGTCGGCGGCAGCAGGGTGGTGAGCATGAGGACGGTGGTCGACTTGCCGGCGCCGTTGGGCCCGAGGAAGCCGTAGATCTCGCCCGGGGAGACGTGCAGGTCGATCCCGTCGACGGCGCGGATCCCGCCCTTGAATTCACGCACGAGGCCGGTGGCCTCGATCGAGTTGGTCTGCGACATCGCAGGAACCCTAAAGGGCGCGGTTGATGCTCCGGAAACAGTGGACACCCCACGCAGACCGCCCGGCGGAGTGAAACTCATCGCGGCGGGTCCGGGAAGGAATGTGGGCGGCGGGCGTCCTTGCGGGGAACCACACGATCGACCGAAAGCGAGTCACCCATGAAGACCTTCATCATCGAACGCGAGATCCCCGGCGCCCAGGCCCTCACCGACGAGGAGCTGCACGGCATCACGGGCACGTCCAACGAGGCGGTCGCGTCGCTGGACAAGCCCTACCGCTGGCTGCACAGCTACGTCGCCGGCGACAAGGTGTACTGCGTGCACCAGGCGCAGGACGCCGACGTGATCCTCGAGCACGCCGAGGCGGGCGGGTTCCCGGCCAACCTCGTCACCGAGGTCTC
>CAZXNX010000219.1:0-4887 GCA_964642225.1 uncultured Solirubrobacteraceae bacterium
CACCAGGACCGCCGGCGCCCGGACCGCCTCCACGCCCGCCACGACCGCCGGGGCCGCGACCGCGGTTGCGGTCCCGTCCACCCTGCTCGTCGCGCTGGGGCGCCGGAGCGTCCATCTCGGTGAGGTCGACGCCGGTGAAGCCCTCGGGCATGATCTCGCCCTTGTTGATCCAGCACTTCACGCCGATGCGGCCGAACGTGGTGCGGGCCTCGTAGAAGCCGTAGTCGATGTCGGCGCGCATGGTCTGCAGCGGAACACGGCCGTCGGAGTAGGACTCGCGACGAGCCATCTCCGCGCCGCCGAGGCGACCGGAGACCTGGATCTTGCAGCCCTTGGCGCCGGAGCGCATCGCGCTGGTGAGCGCCCGCTTCATCGCGCGGCGGAAGGCCACGCGGTTGACGAGCTGCTCGGCGATCGACTGGGCCACGAGCTTGGCGTCCAGCTCGGGGCGCTTGATCTCGAGGATGTTGACCTTCACCTGCTTGCCCGTGATGCGGTGCAGGTCGCGCCGCAGGGCGTCGACCTCACTGCCGGACTTGCCGATGACGATGCCGGGACGCGCGGTGTGGATGTTGATCTCCACCTCGTTGGCGTCCTTGCGAATGGTGATGTCCGAGAGGCCGGCGTGCGCGAGGCGCCCGACGATGTGGTCGCGGATCGCGACGTCCTCCGCCAGGTAGTCGGCGAAGTGCTTCTCGTTGAACCAGTTCGACTTCCAGTCGTGGATGTACCCCACGCGCATGGATTCAGGATTGACCTTCTGTCCCACCGTTTACTCCTTCGGCCCGAGCGTGATCGTCAGGTGACTCGTGCGCTTGCGGATCTTCGTCGCGCGGCCCATGGCCCGCGGCTGGAAGCGCTTGAGGGTCGGGCCCTCGTCGGCCTTGACCGTGACGATGTGCAGCTCATCGCCCACGAGCTCGTGGTTGTTCTCGGCGTTGGCCACCGCGGACTCGAGCAGCTTGCTCCAGTCGCGGGCCACGTGGCGCGGCGTGTGCGCCAGGATGGCGCGCGCGTCGGTCACGGACTTGCCGCGGATGTGATCGCAGACCAGGCGCGCCTTGCGCGCCGAGGTGCGGACGTACTTGGCCTGGGCCCGGACGAGGCGAACCTCGCCGGCCGGCTTGGGTGCAGTCTTCTTGGGGGCGGGAGTCTCCTCCACGACCTCGGCCTTCTTGGCGCGGGAGCGGCGCGGCTTCTTCGCCGGCGCGTCCTCTGCCTCGACCGCAGTCGTCTCGGCGTCGTCGGACTCAGGAGTCTCGACAGCCTCGGCGGCAGCCTCCACGTCAGTGCTTTCGGTCACGAGCTCGGCCTCAGGGGCTGCCGCCTCGGAATCCGTGGCAGTGCCTTCGACATCGAGTTCGTTCTCAGCGGATTTCGCATCGTCAGCCATGGACTACCGCACCTTCCCGGAGCCCATGTGGCCGCGATAGGTGCGCGTCGGGGCGAACTCGCCGAGCTTGTGACCGACCATCGACTCGCTCACGAAGACCGGGATGTGCTTGCGGCCGTCGTGGACGGCGATCGTGTGACCGACCATCTCGGGGAAGACCGTCGAGGTCCGCGACCACGTCTTGACCATCTGCTTGGAGTTGGACTCGTTCATCTTCTCGATCCGCGACATGAGTCGCTCCTCGACGAACGGTCCCTTCTTGCTTGAACGGGACACGACTTACCTCTTGCCCTTCCCGCGGCGGCGGCCACGGACGATGTATCGGTCGGACGGCTTGTTCTTCTTGCGCGTGCGGTACCCGAGGGTCGGCACGCCCCAGGGGGTGACGGGGTGACGACCGGCGGTCGTCGAGCCCTCACCACCACCGTGCGGGTGGTCGACGGGGTTCATGGCGGTGCCGCGCGTCTGCGGGCGGACGCCCATGTGACGCTTGCGGCCGGCCTTGCCGACGGTGACGTTCTGGTGCTCGGCGTTGCCGATGGTGCCGATGGTCGCGCGGCACTCCGCACGGACCAGCCGCATCTCGCCCGAGGGCAGGCGCAGGGTGGCGTACTCGCCGTCCTTGGCCATCAGCTGGATGCCGACGCCCGCGGAGCGACCGAGCTGGCCGCCCTTGCCGGTCTGGAGCTCCACGTTGTGGATCACCGTGCCGGTCGGGATGTTGGCCAGGGGCAGGCAGTTGCCGACGCTGATGTCGGCGTCCGGGCCCGAGACCACGGTCGCGCCGACGGCCAGACGGGCGGGGGCGATGATGTACGCCTTGACGCCGTCCACGTAGTGCAGCAGCGCGATGTACGCCGACCGGTTGGGGTCGTACTCGATCGCGGCGACCTTGGCGGGGATCCCGTCGCGGGTGCGCTTGAAGTCGATCTTGCGGTACAGGCGCTTGGCCCCGCCACCGCGATGGCGGGAGGTCTTGCGCCCGTTGGCGTTGCGGCCGCCGGACTTCTTCAGGCCCTCGACGAGGGTCTTCTCCGGCTTGGTCTTGGTGATCTCCGCGAAGTCCGGGTACGTCGCGAAGCGACGACCGGGGCTCGTGGGCTTGGGCTTGCGAATGGCCATGGTCTACCTCAGCCCTCGAGGCCTTCGAGGCCCTGGAAGATCGGAATGGTGTCGCCCGGGCGGACCTGCACGATCGCCTTCTTCCAGGACCGCGTGCGACCGGCGGTCTGACCGCGGCGCTTGGGCTTGGACTTGACGGAGATCGTGCGGACCTCGACCACCTTGACGTCGTCGAACAGCGCCTCAACGGCCTGCTTGATCTGCGTCTTGTGGGCGTCCGGGTGGACGCGGAACGTGTACTTGTGCGCCGTGGCGAGCACGTAGCTCTTCTCGCTCACGACCGGACGGATGATGACCTGGCTGTGATCCATGTCAGGCCTCCTCTGCGGTGGTCGTGGTGGCGACGTCGCCGTTGGCCCGCGCGGTGAGGCGCTCGAGCGCCTCCTCGGTGACCAGCAGGGACGCGCCCTGCAGGATGTCGGCGATGCCGACGCCGGTGTCGGACATGACGGCCACGCGGTCCAGGTTGCGGAAGGACAGGGCGACGTTGCCCTGCTCCTCCGTGAGGACGACCAGCACGGTGCCCCCGCCCGACCAGGGAGCGAGCAGGGCGGCCGCGGCCTTCGTCGACGGCTCGGGGAACCCGGCCGGGTCGAGGATGGCGATCGTGCCGCGCTCGGCGTGCACGGAGAGCGCGCTGCGCAGTGCGGCGCGGCGCTCCTTGCGGTTCACCTTGAAGGTGTAGTTGCGGGGCGTCGGGCCGAAGACCACGCCACCGCCCGTCCAGACCGGCGAGCGGCTGGAGCCGGCACGGGCGCGGCCCGTGCCCTTCTGGCGCCACGGCTTGGCGCCGCCGCCGCTGACCTGGGCGCGCGTCTTCGTGGACGCGGTGCCCTGGCGCCGGGCGTTGAGCTCGGCACGGACGGACTCGTGGACGAGCGGGCCGTTGAAGCGGGCGCCGAACGCCTTGTCGTCGAGGGTGACCTTCTTGCTGCCACCGAGGATGGGTGCGTCAGGCATCGGTGCGGACCTCCACGAAGCCGTTGCGGGAGCCGGGCACGGAGCCGCGGACGAGCAGGAGGTTCTGGTCGGCCTCGATGCGGACGACCTCCAGGCCCTTCTGGGTGACGCGCTTGTTGCCCATCTGGCCGGGGCCGCGGATGCCCTTCATCACGCGGGCGGGCCAGGCGGACGCGCCGATGGAGCCCGGGGCGCGCACGTTGTGGGAACCGTGCGACTTGGGGCCGCTGGCGAAGTTGTGGCGCTTGATGGTGCCCTGGAAGCCCTTGCCCTTGGACGTGCCGGCGATCTTGACCTTGTCGCCGACCGAGAAGGCCTCGACGGTGACCGAGTCGCCGATCTGCAGCTCGCCGGCCTCGTCGCGGAACTCCACGAGGTGACGCAGCGGGCGGGAGTCGGCCTTGGCGAGGTGGCCGAGCTCGGCCTTCGTCAGGTGCTTCTCCTTGGTGGTCCCGAAGGCGAGCTGGACGGCGTTGTAGCCGTCGACCTCGTCGGAACGGATCGCGGTGACCGGACAGGGGCCGGCCTCCAGGACGGTGACGCGCTCGACGCGGCCGTCCTCCATGAAGAGCTGGGTCATCCCGAGCTTCTTGGCGAGAATGGCAGCCATCACGCGACCAGCTTGATCTCGATGTCGACGCCCGCGGGCAGGTGGTCCAGACGCTGGAGCGAGTCCACCGTCTTGGGCGTCGGCTGATGGATGTCGATGAGCCGCTTGTGCGTGCGGATCTCGAAGTGCTCGCGCGAGTCCTTGTCCTTGAACGGCGACCGAATCACGCAGTAGACGTTCTTCTCGGTCGGAAGCGGGACGGGACCGGAAACCGTCGCGCCAGTGCGCGTGGCGGTCTCCACGATCTCCTTCGCCGCCGACTCAATGGCCGCCGTGTCGTAGGCCTTGAGGCGGATGCGGATTTTGTTTTGGGTGGCTGTAGCCATCTCGTCTGATCTTTTCCGTCTGCTGTCCGGGGTATGAAGTCTTCTGGTTTCTTGCGCGCCGAAGGCGGATCTCCAGGGTGCGGAGTCCGCCTTCACATCCTGCGTCCCGCGTGGTTCCGGCGTGTGGCCGGCCTGTGCGGGTGCTCCCCTGGCGTGCGAGAAGCCTCGTGGTCGTATCTGGCGTGTCTTGTGCTGCGGCCCGCCTGCCCCGCGGCCGCCGCTCGTGCTGAGCGGCGGCGCGTGAGCGTGCGGGGTGCTACTCGATGATCTCCGTCACGACGCCCGAGCCGACGGTGCGGCCACCCTCACGGATGGCGAAGCGCAGGCCCGGATCCATGGCGATCGGCTGGATGAGCTCGATCTCCATCTGGACGTTGTCGCCCGGCATGACCATCTCGACACCCTCGGGGAGGTTGGCGACACCGGTCACGTCCGTGGTACGGAAGTAGAACTGCGGGCGGTAGCCGGAGAAGAAC
>CAZXNX010000220.1:0-4873 GCA_964642225.1 uncultured Solirubrobacteraceae bacterium
GCGCCGCGCCGCCGCGCGGTGTTCGCGCGGCTCGGGCGGCTGGTCGCCGGGCGGGACGAGATCCGGGGGCCCCCGGCCGGGGTCGTGCTTCCCATCTCTTCCTGAAGGGCCGTCCCTTCCCGGTCGGCCCGACCGACCCAAAGGACCCTCCATGCGTTCCCGTCTGCTCGCCGCCTCCGTCGCGGCCGGCGCCCTGCTCACCCTCCCGGCCGTCGCCGGAGCGCACGTCAGCGTGCACCCCAACGCCCTTCCCGCGGGCGGGGCCTCGGCGTCGACCACCAAGGTCGAGGTGCAGCTGCCCCCGGGCTTCGCCTCGGCGTCGCCGGTGCCGGTGGCGGGGTGGAAGGCGACGACCACCACCAGCAAGCTTGCCACGCCGATCAAGACCGACGACGGTGAGATCGACACCCAGGTCGACACCGTGACCTGGACGGCCGAGAAGGGCGCCGGCCTCCCGCCGGCTTCACTCGGCCAGTTCCCGCTGGCGATCCTCGTCCCGGGGAAGGAGGGCGACATGCTGACCTTCAAGGCGGTGCAGACCTACTCCAACGGTGAGGTGTCCCGCTGGATCGGCGCGCCCGACGCCGAGGAGCCGGCGCCGCAGGTGTCGGTCATCGCCGCGGACGCGGCCGTGGCCGACTACCCGGCCGGCGCGCCCGGCACCGCGAGCCATGCGCACGACACGGCCGACGGGGACCACGCCGGCGCGTCGGGCACGGACGCCAAGGACGCCCACGACGACGGCGACACCGTGGCGGTCATCGCGCTGATCGTCGGCGGGCTCGGGTTGCTGGCCGGCATCGCGGCCTTCGTGGTGGCGCGCCGGCGCGCCTGACCCGCGCCGCGCTCCCTCCGTGCCCCGCGGGCGCGGAGGGAGGCCGCCGGCCGCTCAGCCGGCGAAGGTGAGGTTGGAGCGGTCCTCGGGATCGACCTTCACGTTGTATTGCTTGCCCGCCGCGTAGGGCCCGGTGTCGGAGCCGGCGATGGTCATGCGGTGGGTCACGGTGTAGGGCTCGCCGCCGGTGATCGTCACCTCGAGGTCGAGATCGAGCACCGTGTTGCCGGCGATGCGCTCGCCGGTGTCGCGGGCGTCGCGGATGACCGCGCTGCCCGGCAGCCCGACCTCCCACAGCCGCCGCATCTCGGCCCCGCCGGCGTTGAGGGTGTTGGCGTCGCTCATGGTGGCGGCGGGGTTGCCCATCGCGCCGGCCGCCTGCTGCATCTGGTCCTTGGCCTTGCTGAAGAAGCCCATCGTCCTGCCCTCCGGGGTCGTGATCGCCGTGAGGCCATGATCAGCCCGCCTGACCGGAGGGTCAAGCTCGCTAGGGTCATCTGGGACTGTTGTGACACCCCGACCAGGAGCACCTTCTCGCCATGGACGACGCCACCCTCGACCGCCTCGCCGAGCTTGCCGTGCGCTTCGGATCCAACGTGCAGCCCGGCCAGATCGTCGCCATCGGCGCCGAGGTGGGCAAGGAGCGCGTGGCCCGCGCGATCGCGGCCGCCGCCTATGACGCCGGCGCGAAGTTCGTCGACGTCTCCTACTTCGACCTGCGGGTCAAGCGGTCGCGCATCGAGCGCTCGGCGGCCGAGCACCTGGACTTCGTCCCCTCCTGGTACGGCGAGCGGCTGCTGGCCCTCGGCGACCAGCGCTGCGCCCGGGTGGGCCTCAGCGGCCCGGCCGACCCGCACGCCCTGGAGGGCCTGGACCCCGAGCGCGTCGGCCGCGACCTGCTGCCCGGCCTGCGCGAGACGGGCAAGGTCGTCAACGACGCGACCACGAACTGGACGATCGTCCCGGCGATCACGCAGGCGTGGGCCGAGCTCGTCCATCCCGACCTGGGCCCCGAGGAGGCGTACGCGGCGCTGGCCGGCCAGCTCACCCACATCCTGCGCCTGGACGAGCCGGACCCCGTGGCGACATGGTCGGAGCGCTTCGACCTGCTCGTCGACGTCGCCGGGCGCCTCAACGACCGCCGCTTCTCGGCGCTGCACTTCGAGGGCCCCGGCACCGACCTGACCGTCGGGCTGCTGCCCACCACGAGCTTCCTGTCGGCCCGCTTCGAGACGGTCGACGGGATCGTCCACATGCCCAACCTCCCGAGCGAGGAGATCTTCGGCGCGCCCGACCCCCGCCGTACCGACGGCGTCGTGCGGGCCACCAAGCCGCTCGTGCTCGGCGGGACGATCATCCGCGGGCTGGAGGTCGAGTTCCGCGATGGCCGCGCCGTGCGCGTCGACGCCGAGACGGGCGCCGAAGTGCTGCGCGGGTACGTGGCCAAGGACGAGGGCTCCGCGCGGCTGGGCGAAGTCGCCCTGGTCGACGGCCAGGGCCGCATCGGCCCGCTGGACACGGTGTTCTTCGACACGCTGCTGGACGAGAACGCCGCCAGCCACATCGCCCTGGGCAACGCCTACGCGTTCACCGCGGGGCCGGAGGACCAGGACAAGCTCAACCAGAGCGCGATCCACGTCGACTTCATGATCGGCTCGCCCGAGGTCTCCGTCACCGGCGTGACGAGCGACGGCGACCGCGTGCCGGTGCTGCGGCAGGGCGACTGGCAGATCTAGGCGGACATCGCCGGCCGGGGTCCGATCGATACCCTGCGCAGTCCGCAATTCACCTGGAGAGGTGCCGGAGCGGTTGAACGGGCACGACTGGAAATCGTGTGTGGGCTTTACGGTCCACCGAGTGTTCGAATCCCTCTCTCTCCGCTGATGCAGCACGGCCGCGGGCACCGGCGGAGGTCGCCGGCGCCCGCGTGAGCCGTTCTAGCTGGACGGCGGGATGAGGACCCCGTCGATGACGTGCACGACGCCGTTGGCGGCGTCGACGTCGGGCATCACCACGGTCGCGTCGTTCACCTTCACGGTGCTGCCGTCGACGGTGACCTTGAGCGTCTGGCCCTCGACCGTCTTGAGCTCGTCGCCGTCCTTGAGGTCCGCGGCGGTCAGCTTGCCCGGCACCACGTGGTACGTCAGGACCTTGGTGAGGTCCGCCTTGCCCTCCGGCGCCAGCAGCGCGTCGAGCGTCTTCTTGGGCACCGCCTCGAACGCCGCGTTGGTGGGCGCGAACACGGTGAACGGCCCGGCGCCCTGCAGCGTGGGGACGAGGTCGGCGGCGGTGACCGCCTTGACCAGCGTGGACAGGTCCGGGGTGCCCTGGGCGAGCGCCACGATGTCCTTGCCCGCGGGCGCCGCGGCGGCCTGCGTGGACGCCGGGGTGGAGGTCGACGAGGTGTCGTTGTCGTCGCCGCAGGCGGTGACGCCGAGGGCGAGCAGGGGCACGACGGCCAGCACGGCCAGGCTTCGGGAGCGCATGGGGAGTCCTTTCAGAGGGGACGGTCGTGGGTGATCCGTCCCGGAACCCCGTCGCGGTTGAGTGGCGACGCGCCACAACCGCTCCGGTGGCCGTTAGGGTCACGCCGATGACCGCCAAGAAGGCCGCCGCCGCCACCGGACTCGTCCTCGCCACCCTCGCGGCCGGCCAGTTCGTCATGGCCCTCGACACGACGGTGATGAACACGGCGATCGCCACCGTCGCCGACGACCTCGGCACCACCGTCACGGGGATCCAGACGGCGATCACGATGTACACGCTGGTGATGGCCTCGCTGATGATCACCGGCGGCAAGATCGGCGAGATCATCGGGCGCAAGCGCGTCTTCATGCTCGGCTGCTGCGTCTACGCCGCCGGGTCGCTCACCACGGCGCTGGCCCCCAACCTCACTGTGCTGATGATCGGCTGGTCGGGCCTGGAGGGCCTGGGCGCCGTGCTCATCATGCCCGCCACCGTG
This sequence comes from uncultured Solirubrobacteraceae bacterium, assembly GCA_964642225.1. Lineage (GTDB taxonomy): Bacteria > Actinomycetota > Thermoleophilia > Solirubrobacterales > Solirubrobacteraceae > JBBQCW01. Next base: position 3,798 of record CAZXNX010000220.1, read on the forward strand.
GCGCTGGTGGCCTCCAACTTCGGCAAGCCCGAGCGCCCGAAGGCCTACGGCCTGGTCGCCGCCGCCGGCGCGATCGCCGCGGCCCTGGGCCCGCTCATCGGCGGCGCCTTCACCACCTACGCCTCGTGGCGCTGGGTGTTCGCGGGAGAGGTGCTGATCATCCTGGTCATCCTGCTGCTCGCCCGCCGCCTGCAGGACACGCCGGCCGCGGAGGGGGTCAAGCTCGACCTCGTCGGCACCGCGCTGTCCGCCTCGGGCCTGGGCCTCATCGTGTTCGGCATCCTCAAGTCGGGCTCGTGGGGGATCGTGCAGCCCAAGCCCGACGCCCCCGAGTGGCTCGGGCTCTCGCCGGTCATCTGGCTCATCCTCGGCGGCGCCGTCGTGCTGGCCCTGTTCGTGAAGTGGGAGGCCCGGCGCATCGCCCGCGGCGAGGGCGCGCTCGTCGACCCCACGCTCCTGCGCAACATCCAGCTCCGCAGCGGGGTCGTCTCCTTCCTCTTCATGTTCCTCGTGCAGGCCGGCACCTTCTTCGTGGTGCCGCTCTTCCTCTCCGTCGCGCTCGGCCTGTCGGCGATCGACACCGGTGTGCGGCTGCTGCCCATGTCGCTGACGCTGCTGCTGTTCGCCCTCGGGGTGCCGCGGATCTGGCCGGACGTCTCGCCGCGGCGGGTCGTCAACCTCGGGTTCATGGCGCTGTTCGCCGGCATCGTGCTCCTCATCGCGCTGCTCCAGGAGGGCGCCGGGCCGGAGATCGTGACCGGGCCGCTGCTGCTGGCGGGCTCCGGGCTCGGGGCGATGGCCTCGCAGCTCGGCAGCGTGACGGTGTCCGCGGTGTCCGACGAGCAGAGCGGCGAGGTCGGCGGGCTGCAGAACACCGGCACGCAGCTCGGCGCCTCGATCGGCACCGCGCTGGCGGGCGCGATCCTCATCTCCGCGCTCACGGCCTCGTTCTTCACCGCCGTGCAGAACAACCCCGCCGTCCCTGACACCATGGTCACGCAGGCGCAGACGAACCTGTCGGCCGGGGTGCCGTTCGTCTCCGACAAGCAGCTGCAGGCCGGGCTCGACGAGGCGGG
>CAZXNX010000221.1:0-4871 GCA_964642225.1 uncultured Solirubrobacteraceae bacterium
GCACCGGCGCCGTCATCGGCCGGTGCTGCGGTCCGTCATCGCGGGTGCTCAGTCCTCGGCGTCGGCCGACGCTTCGCCGACGCGGCGGATGACGATCTGATCGGCCTCGACGACGACCTCGATCGCCCGCTGTCCGGCCCAGTGCTCGGCGTAGATGGCGTCATCGGCGACGGCGGGGTCCAGCCACAGGCCGTACCCCTCCTCGCCGTGGTCGAACGTGCCCTCGTACGGGCCCGTGCCCTTGCGACCGCGACCGCGGCCGCCGCGACGCCCGCGGCGGCGCCGGGGCTTGTCGTCGTCGTCCTCGTCCTCGTCGTCGTCGTCGGGCTCGTCCTCGCCGGCCTCGGCGCGCGCTGCGCGCTCGGCGGCCCGCTTGGCGTCGGCCTCGGCCTTCTCGGCGGCCTCCTTGGCCTCCTGGGCCTCGCGAGCGGCGGCCTCGGCCTCGAGCTCGGCGGCGATGAGGGCGTCGTCCTCTGCGCGGAGGTCGATCTCGTCGTCGAAGTCGGGAGCGGGACCGGGGGTCTCCGGGCTCTCGGCGTCGGTCGAAAGGTCGTTTTCGCGCTTGAAGGTCTCGATCTGCTGGACGGTGACCTCGAGCTGATGTGCGATCCAGGCGTCGGTACGGCCCTGCTGGACCCAGAGGCGAATCTGGTTGAAATGGGGGCGGAGAGATCTACGTGCCATGATGGGGCGCGGACACTATAGGAACCCTCATGAGCCCGTCCCGCCGACTATGGTGACGCGCGGACAAGCCGGACCCGGGCCGTCGTGCACCGGAGCGAAAGGAGTCGCGCCACATGCTGGTCCTGACCCGCAAGTCGAATCAGAGCATCATGATCGGGGACGACATCGAGGTGTCCGTGCTCTCGGTGGTCGGCGACAAGGTGCGGCTCGGGATCCAGGCTCCGCGTGACATCCCCGTCTTCCGCAGCGAGGTCTACCTCAAGCTCGACGAGGGCGCGCCCGACGCACCCGAGGCACCGGCCGACGCAGCGCCCCCCGACGCACCCGCCACGTAGGGGCACCCCCCCCACCCCCGGAAGAACGGCGCCAGCCGTTCTTCCCAGCTGATCGGCGCCAGCCGATCAGCCCATGACGAGGTAGAGCGTCTGGAACATCGCCACGGTGACCAGCACGGCGGTGCCCAGCAGGATCACGAGCAGCAGGATGAACCGCAGCGATCCGCTCTTGTGCATCTTGTCGAGGCTGCGCTTGCGCGTGCGCAGGGACGCGTGGCGGCGCAGGGCTTCCTGGCGCTCGCGGTCCTCGACGGCATCTTCGACGAACTGACGCTCCAGTTCGGCGATGCTCTGACGCATCTTCATAGCCCATCAAGGCTAGATGATGCGCCCGGAAAAGGCCGCGGCATCCGTCACAGAGCTCTCAGCGACAGTGGCTCCACAGGCCGCGACCGGCCGAGCGCGCACGTGCCTGCAGCGCGGCGAAGCGCGGGGCGTACCGGTCGTTGGGCGGGATGGTCAGGGTGCGGGCGTAGCCGTCCCGCACGAGCGCCTCGTTGACGAACGTGTTGTCGGAGGCGCGGTACACGTAGGCGAGCAGGCGGCCGTAGCGGTCGCGCGCCTCCCGGCCCACCACGAGCCGCACGTCGCGGCCGGCGACCAGCGTGCTGTTGCGGGCGCTGGCCTCGTGGCCGAAGCACTGCGGGGCGGTGCCGGGCTTGACCGTCTCGGGCGTGTCCACGCCGATGTAGCGCACCCGCTCGGTGCGTCCGCCGAGGTCGACCTTGATGGTGTCGCCGTCCACCACCCGCTCCACGCGGGCGACCCCGCCCCCGGAGGAGGACGGCCGGTCCGACGACGGCAGGAGGCCGGGGAGGAACTGCGCCATCGCCAGGACGAAGGCGGCGAGCACGATGAGCCAGCGGAGATGGCGCATGGCCGGAACCTACGAGCAACGCCGGGCGCGATGCACCCGGCGTTGCGCAAACGGCACGGACCGGGCCACGGTCGTCACGACCGTGGCCGGCCCGCGGATCAGACGACGGTGATGGACTCGTCCAGGTAGACGTCCTGGACCGCGTTGAGGATCTCGATGCCCTCGTTCATCGGCCGCTGGAACGCCTTGCGGCCGGTGATGAGGCCGGTGCCGCCCGCGCGCTTGTTGATGACCGCGGTGCGGACCGCCTCGGCCAGGTCCGTGGAGCCCGCCGAGGCGCCGCCGGAGTTGATGAGCCCCGCGCGGCCGGCGTAGCAGTTGAGCACCTGGTAGCGGCACAGGTCGATCGGGTTGTCGCTGGTCAGGTCGGAGTACACGAGCTTGCTCGTCTTGCCGAACGACTCGCCGTCGGCGGCGATCTGCGTGTAGCCGCCGTTCAGCTCCGGGAGCTTCTGCTTGATGATGTCGGCCTCGATCGTCACGCCCAGGTGGTTGGCCTGGCCGGTGAGGTCCGCGGCGGTGTGGAAGTCCTTGCCGTCGCGCTTGAAGCCGGAGCTGCGCAGGTAGCACCACAGGACGGTGAACATGCCCAGCTCGTGGGCGCGCTCGAAGGCCTGCGCCACGTCCCAGATCTGCCGGCGGCTCTCCGCGCTGCCGAAGTAGATCGTCGCCCCGACGCCCGCCGCGCCCATGTTCCAGGCCCGGTCGACCGACGCGTACATCGTCTGGTCGAAGGTGTTGGGGTAGCTGAGGATCTCGTTGTGGTTGATCTTCACGATCAGCGGGATCTTGTGCGCGTAGTCGCGGCTGATCGCGCCGAGGACGCCGACGGTCGACGCGACGGCGTTGCAGCCGCCCTCGTAGGCCAGCTCGGCGATGGCGCTGGGGTCGAAGTACTGCGGGTTGGGGGCGAAGCTCGCGGCCCCGCTGTGCTCCACGCCCTGGTCGACGGGGAGGATGCTCACGTAGCCGGTGCCGCCCAGGCGGCCGTTGTCGAACAGGCGCTGCAGGTTGTTGAGGACCGGCTGGCTGCGATCGCTGCGCAGCCACACGCGATCGACGAAGTCCGGGCCCGGGACGTGCAGCAGATCACGGGAGACCTTGGGGGTGTCGAACCCGAGGAGGTCGGACGCCTCGTCGCCCAGCAGGGCCTCGATCTCAGCGTGCGAAAGGGTGGTGTCGCTCATGCGGTAACGGTCTCCTTCGGATTCTGGTGTATCGGATACTACGAAGAGGCGCGGTACGCCGCCTGCCCGCCCGGGTATGTTCCCCGGGAATGGAGCATCACTTCTCCGGCGACCGGCCCGCCTACACGATCGGCATCGAAGAGGAGTTGATGATTCTCGACCGCGAGGGGTTCGACCTCGTCAACGCGATCGAGGAGCTGCTGGAGGACTCCCCGGAGGGGGAGATCAAGCCCGAGCTCATGGAGTCGGTGCTGGAGATCTCCACCAGCCCGGCGCGCAACACGCGCGAGGCGGGGGCCCAGTTGCGCGGCCTGCGCCAGCAGGTGATCGCCACCGCCGGCGCGCGGAATCTGGCCATCGGATCGGGCGGCACCCATCCCTTCGCGATGTGGGAGGACCAGCGCATCGCGCCGCACGCGCGCTACCGCGACCTCATCTCCGCGCTGCGCTTCGTCGCGCGCCAGGAGATCATCTTCGGGCTCCACGTGCACGTGGCCGTCGACGATCCCGACAAGGCGATCCACGTGGCCAACGGCATCCGCGTGCACGTGCCGGTGCTGCTGGCCCTGAGCGCCAACTCGCCGTTCTGGCGCGCCGACCGCACGCACCTGGCCTCCACGCGCACGCCGATCTTCCGCGCCTTCCCGCGGGTGGGCATCCCGCCGCGCTACGACGGCTGGGAGGGCTTCCAGCGCGAGATCGAGTTCATGGTCTCCAGCGGCGTGATCGAGGACTACACCTACCTCTGGTACGACGTGCGGCCCCATCCCAACTTCGGCACCGTCGAGATGCGGGTGTGCGACGCGCAGACCCGGGTGGAGCACACGCTCGGCCTCGCCGCGCTCATCCAGGCGATGGTCAAGGAGCTGTGCGAGCACTACGACGCCGGCACGCCGCTGACCGCCTACCCGTGGTCGATGCTCGACGAGAACAAGTGGCTGGCCGCCCGGCACGGGCTCAAGGGCGAGCTCGTGGACCTGCCCACCAGCGACCGCGTCCCCTCGCGCGTCCTGGCCCGCCGGCTCCTGGACCGCCTGCGCGAGCACGCCCAGGACCTCGGCTCCGCGGACGACCTGGAGGCCGTGCAGGACCTCATCGACAACGGCAACGGGGCCGAGCGGCAGGTCGTCGTGTACGAGGCCAACCACGACCTGCGCGAGGTCATGGCGGAGATCGTGGCCGCCACCGCCGCCACCTGATCGCCCCCGCGCCCCCGGCGCGGCCCTACAATCGGAAGTGATGAGCGGCGGACCCGACCTTTTCGTGGTGTGCAAGAGCTGCGGCGCAGAGGTCAGCCCCTACATCACCGAGTGTCCGTACTGCGGGAACCGGCTGCGCAAGCGCGCCCCCCGCATCGAGCGCGAGGGCGGCGAGCCCCGCGTCCAGCCGCCCCGCCGCGCCAAGCTGCCGAAGCTGCGCGCGGGGGAGATCCCCGGCATCGCCCCGGACGTCACGCGCCGCCCCTGGGTCACCGGCGCGCTCGTGGTCCTGGCGCTCGCGGCCATCCCGCTGGCCCAGGCCGTCTCCCGCTCGACGCTGTTGACCACCGAGGTCGGCCAGGACTCCTGGAAGCTTCTCATCGCCCCGCTGGTCCACTTCAACGGGTGGTACGCCCTCGTCGCCCTCTTCGCGGTGGCGCTGTACGGCACCCTCGTCGAGCGGCGGGACGGGCACCTCGCCGTCCTGCTGCTGTTCCTCATCGGCGGCGTCGGGGGCGCGGCCGCCGGCCTGGCGCTGGAGCCCGGCATCGTGGTGTGCGGCGCCAACGGCGCGGCGCTGGCGCTGCTC
>CAZXNX010000222.1:0-4844 GCA_964642225.1 uncultured Solirubrobacteraceae bacterium
CAGTAGGCCAGCTTCTTGGCCTCCTTGGGCACCCACGGCGCGATGTAGAAGTCGTTACCAACGGTTTCACAGGTCGGCATGTGGCCATCCGCAGCGGGAGTGGATGACGGAGTTGTCGTGACCGGCGTTTGCGTAACCGGCAGCGGATCGGGCGGGTAGGTGAAGGTCTTCAGAGCACTCGGTGCAGGGAACCCCCATTCGCCGTTTGCCGTAACGCAGAGATAGTTCAATCCCCTGCGATACGGCTCGAAAGTCTCAACAAGCGTGGTAGTGCCGTTGGTCGCAGCCACGTTCTGCGGCACTGCGAATACCACCCCTCCCATGGTCACGCAGTTTCCGTTGGCTGTGGGCGGCTCGGGGCCAACCCTCATGGAAAGTGACGTCCCGCAGTTGGGATCACACGACATGTCGCGTTGGGTTAGTTCGACAGTCGCCGTCGCCAGTCCAGGCCTTGGAACATTGACTTCAACCGACGTGATCGCTACTTCACCTGTACCCCAAGCAGCTTGGGCTGACGCGGGCACCAAGCAGACGAGGATCGACAACATCAAAAACAGCGTGAACAGGCGCACCGCCGCACCGTATCGACCCAGGCTTGGGATCGACAACCAGGCGTGTGCAGGAATGGCGACGACCACCACTTCGAAAGAGCCTCCCCCGCGGCCCTGTGCGCCTCCTGCCGAGTGAGATTCAACCGTCATGGCGAGTACGTGGGCACGCCGGGCGCGTAGCGCAGGGCGTCGTACTGGTCCTTGGGGATCAGCAGCGCGGAGGGGTCGATGGAGGTGAGGCCGCCGCCGGGGGGCGTGAGCGCATCGCACGCCGCCCGGCCGGTCAGCACGGCGCCGGACGCCGTCGTCAGCCGCGGCTGCGGGAGGGCCACGCCACCGCGCAGGTCACGGCCGCGGTCCGGGACGTACACGCGCCACAGCAGCACGCGGGTGGTGGACGTCGCGCCGGCGGGGATGGTGTGCAGCACGTTGCGCGCCGGGGCGCCCGCGCGCTGGTCGGGATCGGGCGGCGCGCCGAGCCCGTCCTCCGCCAGCCGGATCGTGAAGGAGCGCCGCGCGGCGGTGCGCGAGGCGCCGGGCCGGAACGGGTTGACCGACCCCTTGTCCGGGTTGAGCTGGGCGTCGACCAGCGCGTCGACGGGGGCGCTCAGCGGGTCGTAGGCCTGCACGGAGGCGAAGCGCGCATGCGGGAACTTCCCGACCAGGTCGAGCGTCGCACCGGCGGGCACCGCGTACCCGGCGGCCCAGTAGTTCGCGCCGGCGTCGGGGTAGGCGATGTTCATCGCGCCGCCGTTGATGGCGCCGATGCTCCAGAAGCAGTCGTGGAACGTGCCGGGGCCGATGGTCGTCGGCAGCGTGGCGGCGGGTGCGGCGGCGCCCGTGCCCAGGGCGGCCACGGACACGGCGGCGACGAGGAGGGCGGCGAGACGACGGCGGGGGTGTGGCGCGGCGAGTTGGGACATGCGTGGACCGGGGAGAGGGGGTGAATCGCTGAACCGACCATAGCCCCCTTATTTCCACATTGTCAACTTGACACGGCGACAGCGCAGGTATGCTGCGCCGATGGCACCCTCGCCGGCCATCGCCCGCTCCGCCCGCCCCGCGTCCCGCCCGCCCCGGCGGCTGTCACGCAACGCACGCCGCGAGCAGCTGATCGCGTCCGCGGTGCCCGTCCTCACGGCCCGCGGGCTCACCGACTTCGCCCTCGAGGAGATCGCAGCGCCGGCCGACGTGACGCGCAACCTGCTCTACCACTACTTCCCCCGCGGCCGGCCGGACATCGTCCTGGCGGTGCTGGAGCACGCCGGCCGGGAGCTCACCGACGGCTGGGTCGTCGACGAGGCGATCCCCCTCGGCGACCGGATCGCGGCCAACAACGCCCGCATGGTCGCGCACGCGATGGAGCCCACCGACGCCTGGCAGCTCTACCGCATGGCGCGCGGCTCGGCCGACCCCGAGATCACCGCGACCGTCGAGCGCTTCCTCGACGTGGTGATCGCCAGCATGTCGCTCAACCACCTCGGCACCCCGGACCCGCCGCCGGTCGCGCGGATCGCGCTGCGCGGCTACTTCGCCTTCTTCGAGTCGGTGCTGGACGACGCTCGCACGGCGGGGATGAGCCCCGACGAGGTCCTTCCGCTGCTCGGCGACACGCTCGTCCACGCCCTGGACGTCGCCGGGCCGCCGGCGCCCTGACGCCGCTGCCGGCTAGCGGCGCGGCACCTTCAGCGCCAGGGATGCCTTCTGCGTGGCCGCGTTGCCCGCGGCGTCCTTGACGGCGGCCACCACGCTGAGCTTCGCGCCGGTGAACGCGCGCAGCGTCGTGAGCTGAGCGGTCGTCAGCGTCCTGGTCAGCGTCTGGGCCTTCCCGCCGGCCACGGCGAGGGTGACCGTCCCCAGGCTCGTCTTGGCTGCCTTGCCCTTGCGCTTGCCCGTCGCGCCCAGGGTCACCGATCCGGAGCACCGCGTCTCGTCCTTCGGGCAGGCGACGACGAGGCTGAGCCGGCGGCCGCTGATCTTCGCCGCGTTGATCGTGAGCTTCGGCGCCGTGGTGTCGGCGGGCGGCGGGGGCGGCGCCGGCGTCGTGACCTGGACGGTGACGGTGTTGGTGATGACCGTCGGCGGCGGGGGCGGGGGCACGTCGGCCGTCTCACAGTCGCTCAGCGCGTCGGCGGTGTCGGCCACGACGGTGTCGGCGCCCTCCCCGCAGGCGCCCCGGTCGATCGCTCCGTCGCGCAGCTGGAGGCTGTCGGCGCCGGCGCCCGCGTTGACGTAGTCGAAGCCGGGGCCGCCGGTGATGGTGTCGCTGCCGCCCGCGCCGAACAGGAAGTCCTCTCCCGCGCCGCCGGTGATCGTGTCGGTGCCCTCGCCGCCACGGGCGGTGAGGGAGCCGCTGTAGCCGCTGCCGTCGATGATGTGGGTCCCGCCGATGGGGGTGGTGAGCGACGCGTGCTCCATCGACGTCACCGGGACGTTGATCGCCGGGAGGGAGGGGGCGCCGACGCTGACGGTTGTGTCGGTGAGGGTGAGCGCCACGTCGAGCGCGGGCAGGGTGGAGTAGTCGATGGCGAAGTCGTCCTCGCCGGTCCCGCCCGCGTACGGGCCCGTTCCCGACGGCGACACGAACCGGTCGTCGCCGCTGCCGCCGTCGCCGGAGCCGGCCAGGCGGATCAGGTCGTTGCCGTCCTCGCCGAACACGCTGCCCCCGTTGGCGGTCACGACATCGTCGCCGGCCGCGCTGAAGATGACGTCTTCGCTGTCGCCGGTGATGGTGTCGGCGACCTGTGTGGCCCGGACGGTGTCCGTCCCGGCGCCGCCGTCGATCTCGACCCGGTCCAGGAGCGGGAAGGCCGCCGCCGTGACATCGGTGAGGGTGATGGCGTCGTTGCCCCCGTTGCCCTGCACGAACAGGGTGGTGACGTTGGCGCACGGCAGGATGTCCACCCCGGCGCCGCGGGCCATCCCGGCGACGCAGGACAGCGACATCGAGTCGCCGGCGCCGTCGCTGGTGAGGGAGACCTGGTTGCCGCCGGCCGAGCCCGGCGTCACGACCGCGGAGGCCGGCGCCGCGGCGATCAGGAGACAGGCGACGGCGAGCAGGGTGGACCGGGGGATGCGCATGGTGGATGACCGTAGGCGCACGGCATTCGGGAGTCGAGCAGGCGGCCCGCACCGGGCGCGCTGCCGTTCGCGGCGGGGCACGGTCATGCCCGGTGCAGCGTGTGTGTCCGCAGGGAGTAGGGCGTGGCGTCGAGGCCGCGGTGCAGGGCCGCCTCGTCGGTGAAGCGCTCGGTGAGGATGCGGGCGGGGATCGCGGCCTCGACGACCGGCGCGGCGAACGGCCACGGGTCCAGCGTCGCCTCGGCCAGGCCGGTCGGCCGGTAGGCGATGGCCACGCCGTCGACCGGCGGCAGCTCGCGCTCGGGCCAGTCGTGGCACATGCTCAGCGACAGGGCGTCGAGGGCGAAGAGCAGTTCGGCCTGGCGCTCGGCGACCGGGCGGCTCGTGCCGATCAGCGCGATGAGCCGGTCCTGCAGGTCCCGCTGGGCGACCAGGTACCCGCGGACGATCTCGGCCTCCTCGGCGGGGAGGTGCTCGATGCTCACGTACCGCGTGTGGATGTTGGTTCCGTGCAGCGACACGAGCAGCGCCGCCCACGGGCTCTGGGCGAGCACCCGCTCGGGGGCGTCGTGCCAGATGATGTGGCGCCGGCGCAGCGGCGCCTCGATGAAGCTCGCCGCGCGGCCGGTCTCCTCGTGCAGGGAGGGCCGGCGGTCGTAGTCGGCCCAGGCCACGTCGTGCTGCTCGATCCCCAGGCACACCCCGGCATGGGGCTCGGGCGGGGCAACGTCGCCGGCGCCCCAGCGCAGGGCGAGCTGGCCGGACAGCCAGGCGTGGGCGGGCTGCGTGATCGCGGTCCACCGCTCGCCGTGATCGACGATGAGCATCCGCGGATCCTGCCACGGCCGCGGACCCGGCGCACAGGCCCGGCGCGGTTGGGCATGATCTGCGCATGACCGCATCCGGCTCCCGGCGGGGGATCTTCGCCGCCCTCCTCGTCGCCCTGGCGCTCCCGGCCGCCGCGCACGCCGCCACCCCCACCACCGACCGCGCGGTGCAGCGCGGCCTGGACGGCCTCGTCGCCGCCAAGGACGGGCCGCCCGGCGCCATCGCCACGCTCCACCGCCGTGGCCACACCACCGTGCTGCGCGCCGGCCGCGCCGACGTGCGCCGCCGCGGCGCGCCGCGCGTCACCGACCACATGCGGATCGCCAGCATCGCCAAGGCGTGCCGCGGCGCCGTGGCGCTGCACCTCGGGCAGGGGGACCGCCG
>CAZXNX010000223.1:0-3231 GCA_964642225.1 uncultured Solirubrobacteraceae bacterium
CCGCGCCGCCGCCAAGCCCAAGGCCAAGCCGGCCGTCGCGCCGCTCCCCGGCAGCGAGCAGCTGCCCGAGAGCCTGGCCGCCGTGCTGGAGACGCTGCACCGCGGCGTCGTGCTGCAGCGCGACCGCCTGCAGGAGGTCGTCGACGACGCGGTGAGCCGCGGCCGGATGACGCGCGGCGACGCCGAGGACCTCGTCCAGAGCCTCGTCGCCTCCGGCCGCAAGCAGGCCGAGGACATCGTCGCCGAGGTCGAGAAGGTGCTGAACCGGGGGGTGCGCGAGGTCGAGACGGCCACGCGCCAGGCCCGCCGCCGCACCGCCGCCTCGCCCGTGACCCGCGAGGTCGACCGGGCCCGCCGGCGCATCGGCGTGGGCGGCTTCCCCATCCTCGGGTTCGACGAGCTCACCGCCGCCCAGGTGGTGGAGCGCCTCGCCGACCTCACGCCCGCGCAGCTACGCAAGGTGCGCGACCACGAGCGGCGCAATGCCAACCGCAAGGGCGTGCTGAACGGCATCGAGAAGCGCCTGGGCTGACGGGCTGCCATCCTGGGGTCGTGTCCGAGACCACGACCCCAGCCGCCCGTCCCCAGCGCGGTGACCTCCTCGATCTGCGCATCGACTCGCTCGCCTACGGCGGCAACGGCGTCGCCCGCCACGACGGCGGGTACGTCGTGTTCGTGCAGGGCGGCATGCCCGGCGACCTCGTGCGGGCGCGCGTGGGCAAGCGCAAGCGCTCCTACGCCGAGGCCCGCGTGGAGGAGATCCTCGAGCCGGCGGCCGACCGCATCGCGCCGATCGCCGACCACCCCGGCGCGCCCTGGCAGGTCATGCCCTACGAGCGCCAGCTCGAGGTCAAGGCCCAGCAGGTCGACGACGCCCTGCGCCGCATCGGCCACCTCGACGGCTACGTCCTGGAGGACATTGTCCCCGCGGTCGAGCAGTGGCGCTACCGCAACAAGCTCGAGTACTCGTTCGGCACCGACCGCACCGACCCCGACAACCCGGTGCTCGTGTGCGGGTTCCATGCGCCGGGCTCGTGGGAGGACATCGTCGGCCTCGAGGACAGCCTGCTGGCATCCGAGGCGGGCAACGCCGCGCGCCGCACCGTCCTGGCCTGGTGCCGCGAGCAGGGCCTGGAGGCCTACGACCGCCGCACCCAGGTCGGCTTCCTGCGCAACCTCGTGGTCCGCGAGGGCCGGCGCACCGGCGAGCTGCAGGTCCGCCTCGTCACCTCGCCCGGCGACCTGGACGGCGAGTCGCTGGCCGCCGCCATGTCGGTCGACGGCACGCCGATCGCCTCGCTGCTGTGGACGGTCATCGAGGGCGTGGGGGAGACGACCCAGGGCGGCGAGACCCACCTGCTGGTGGGCGAGCCCCAGATCCGCGAGGAGCTGAGCGGGCTGGACTTCCGCATCTCCGGCGAGGCCTTCTTCCAGACCAACACCGAGATGGCCGAGCAGCTCTACGCGGTCGTCGCCGAGTACGCGCAGCTGCGCGGCTGGGAGCGCGTGTACGACCTCTACAGCGGCATCGGCACCATCGGCCTGTCGCTGGCCGCCCGCGCCGGCGAGGTGTGGGGCCTGGAGATCATCGAGGAGGCGGTGCAGGACGCGATCGCCAACGCCGCGCTCAACCACATCGAGAACGTGCGCTTCTTCGCCGGCGACGTGCGCGTGTCGCTGCGCCAGCTCACCGAGGAGGCGGGCCGCCCCGACCTGCTCCTCATCGACCCGCCGCGGGCCGGTCTGTCGCAGAAGGTGGTGCGCCGCATCATCGAGGCCAACCCGAAGCGCATCATCTACGTCTCCTGCAACCCGACCACGCTGGCGCCCAACGCGGCCCAGCTCGTCGAGGCCGGCTACAAGCTCGGCCGCGTGCGCCCGGTCGACATGTTCCCCCAGACCCCGCACATCGAGTGCGTGGCGGTGCTCGACCGGGTCTAGCCCGCCCATGGCCGTCCAGCGGATGGAGCACGTCGGCATCGTGGTCGACGACCTCGGGGCCGCGACCGCGTTCTTCGTCGCGCTCGGTCTCACGGTGCAGGGGGAGGGCGAGGTCGAGGGCGCCTGGGTGGATCGCGCCATCGGGCTCCAGGGCGTGCGCTCCCGGCTCGTGATGCTCGAGACGCCGGACGGCGACGCCCGGGTCGAGCTCGCCACGTTCCTGCACCCGCCGTCCCCCGGCGGCGACGCGCCGGCGCCGTTCCACGCCCGGGGCCTGCGCCACCTCGCCTTCGCGGTCGACGACCTCCACGAGGTCCTCGGCCGCCTGCAGGCCCACGGCGCGGAGCTCATCGGCGAGGTCGAGCGCTACAAGGACATCTACCTGCTCTGCTACCTCCGCGGCCCGGAGGGGATCTTCGTCGAGCTGGCGGAGCGGCTCGGCTGACACCGGCGCCGGCGCTAGGTCTTCGCCGTCGTCTTCTTCTTGACGGGGACCTTGGGGAGCTTGGGGACCTTCAGGACGAAGGTCTTGCTCGTGCGGCGCATGGCGGCGTTCTCGTTGAAGCGGACCACGAGGCTCAGGGACTTCGCCGTGCCGAGCTTCTTGCGCGTGATGGTGAGCGTCGTGCGGTAGGCGCACGTACGGCGCACGAGGTTCACGGTGCTCGCGCCCAGGGACGCGGTGCCCTTGCGCAGCGACAGCGTCATCGACGAGTGGCAGACGGTGGTGCGCAGCAGCGGCTCGCCCGTGACCGGCTTGACGCCCATGACCGGCTCGATCGCGCCGCTCAGCGTCACCACGACCGCCAGCTTGTCGCTCGTCGGCTTGATCGACGCGCTCGGCAGGAGGATCCCGGCCGGCGGCAGGACGGACGTGTCGCCGACCACGTCGACGTTCACCGTCGTCGTGGCCGCGTTGCCGGCCAGGTCGCGGTAGGCGAGCGTGACCGAGTAGCGGCCCGCCGCGGGGAAGGTGTAGGAGGTGCTCGACCCGGAGCGCGGATCGAACCCGGGCGCCGTCCACGTGTAGCCGTTCGGGTCCATGCCGGAGCCGAACGGGTCGTCGCTCACGTTGGCCGTGAAGATCGCCGGCTTGCCCACCTCGATGCTGGCGGGACGGCCGATCGTGCCGCTCGGCGGCGTCACGTCGGTGGCCGCCGCGGCCGGGCTGACGCCGAGCAGCAGCGTTCCCAGAAGCAGGACCGCGAGGATGAGGGCCGGGCCGCGGACGGACCGGGAGATGGCGCTGGACGCAGACATCACTGTCCGGTGACGGTAGCAACCCCTCGC
>CAZXNX010000223.1:3331-4841 GCA_964642225.1 uncultured Solirubrobacteraceae bacterium
CCCCGAAGGTGCTGGCCAAGGGCATCGCCGACCCGGGCGGCATCGCCCTGGACGGCAAGGGCCACGCGTGGGTCGGGTTCGGCAACAACATCACCAACGCCACCGCGCCCGCCAAGGGCGCCGCCGGCCTGGTGAAGGTGGACCTGAAGACCGGCCGCACCAGCGTCGCCGTCCGCGGCCTGGCGATGGCCAACGGCGTCGTGCGCACCAAGAGCGGCGAGTTCTTCGCCTCCGACGACCTGGCGCCCAGCCTCGACCGCGTCACCGCCAAGGGCAAGGTCCTGCCCGCGTGGTCGTCCGTGGCCCCCACCAACGGCCTGGCCCTCAGCGCCGACGGCCGCTACCTCTACGCCAACGAGTCCCTCTCGCCCACCCGCGTCGTGAAGATCGACGTGCGCGATCCCACCAGGGCGACCGCGGTGGCCACGCCGCCCGCGGCGGACGCCGGCGCCTTCCTCGACGGGCTGACGCTCGGCGCCAAGGACCGCCCCTACGCCGCGGCCTGGGCGGCGGGCGAGGTGTGGTCCGGTGACGGCAAGGGCGGCTTCTGCAGGCTCGCCGCCGGCCTCGACAAGCCGTCCGCGGTCGCCTTCGGCCGCAAGGGCAGCGGCTTCGACACCAGGAGCCTCTACGTGACCACGTACGGCGGGTCGGTCGTGCGCCTGGCCAAGGCGCGCTGAGCTAGCTGCCGATCGGGTCGGCCACCCGCCACAGCAGGCGGGCGACGTGCTGCTCGAGGTCCTGCGGCGTCGTCTCGGACTTCATGAGGAACTCGGTGCGCCCGAGCTGCAGCCGCTCGCGGTCGCCGGGCTCCAGGTTGGTGGCGGTGTAGACGAGCAGCGGGATCTCGGCGAGCAGCCCCTCGCCCCGCAGGCGCTCCACGACGGTGTAGCCGTCGGCGCCGGGCAGCACGAGGTCGAGGATGACGAGGCTCGGCCGGGTGTTGCGGATGGCGGTGACGGCCTCCTCGGCGGTGCGCACCACCCGCGTCGTGCTGCCCTCGCGCTCCAGCACCCGCGCGAGCACCGCGCTGAGGTCCAGGTCGTCCTCCACGATCAGCACGCTGCCGCGGCGCAGGGCCGGCACCACGAGCCGCAGGGCCGAGAGCAGGCCCCGGCGGCCCTCGCTCTTCTCCACCCAGGCGCTGAGGCCGTCGAGGAGGTCGTGGGGCGGCGCGCCCTCGCCGATCGCCACCACGGGGATGCCGCGCGCGGCGCTGGCCTGGGCCACGCCCGCGGCCCATCGGGCGGTGTCGTCGTCGGCGGGGAGCACCACCGCCGCGGGCCGCTGCGAGGCGATGAGGTCGGCGGCCTCGCCGAGGTCCTGCGCGCGCAGTGACGCGCAGCCCAGCTCGCCGACGAGGGCGGCGATGCGGTCGGCGTCGCCGCTGCTCCCGCCGCACACCAGCAGCGTCGCGGCCGGCTCGGGCTCGGGGGCCAGCGGGAGGGTGAAGCAGAACGTGCTGCCCTCGCCCGGGTGGCTCTCGGCCCACATCCGTCCCTCGTGGTGC
>CAZXNX010000224.1:0-4840 GCA_964642225.1 uncultured Solirubrobacteraceae bacterium
CACCAGCACCACGTTGGGCGCGGCGGGGGCGTCCACGGCTGCGCGGCCCGGCACGAAGCAGCGCAGCTCGTCCCGCGGATGCGCGGCGGCCAGCGCGGCGAGCGCCGATCGCGTGTAGTGGGCCACGCCGCGGCCCGCGGCGAGATGGCGGGCGTCCACCCCGACCTTCATGGCGCGGACGCTAGACCATCACGTCCACGGTTGATGACGGTGTGTCAGGAGACCGTCGACTGGGGTAGGCTCGCAGGCGATGTCCCAGCCCGCCCGCACCGGCACGCAGCGTGTCGCCCTCGTCCACGATTTCCTGCTGGACCTGCGGGGCGCCGAGCGCGTCTTCCTCGAGCTGTGCGAGCTGTTCCCCGACGCCGACATCTTCACGGCGGTCTACGACGAGAAGGGCACCGAGGGCCGGTTCGCCCACCGTCGCGTGATCACCTCGGGCCTGCAGCGCCTGCATCCCACCGCCGCGACCTTCCGCCCGCTGCTGCCGTTCTATCCCGCCGCGATGGAGTCGCTGGACCTGCGGGGCTACGACCTCGTCGTCTCGAGCTCGTCGGCCTGGGCGCACGGCGTGATCCCCGACGAGCACGCCGTCCACATCTGCTACTCCCACAACCCCTTCCGGTACGCGTGGAACGAGCGCGAGGCCACCCTCGCCGCGCGCAACCCGCTCGTGCGCCCGGTGCTCGGCTCGATCATGCGGCGCTGGCGGGCGTGGGACTTCGCCGCCGCCCAGCGCGTCGACGCCTACATCGCCAACTCGGAGACCACCCGGCTGCGGATCCACCGCTACTTCGCCCGCGAGGCGACGGTGCTCCACCCGCCCGTCGACACCGGACGCTTCGCGCCCGGGCCGGTGGGCGACCACTATCTGATCCTCTCGGAGGTCATGGCCCACAAGCGCATCGAGGTCGCGGTGCGCGCCTTCTCGCGCATGGGCCTGCCGCTCGTCGTCGCGGGCAACGGCCCCGACAGCCGCCGGCTGCAGCGGATGGCCGGCCCCACCGTGCGGTTCGCCGGCCGGGTCAGCGACCGGGAGGCCGAGCGGCTCCTGAGCAGCTGCCGCGCCCTGATCGTCACCGCCACCGAGGAGTTCGGCATCGTCGCCGTCGAGGCGCAGGCCTCCGGCCGCCCCGTCATCGGCCTGCGGGCCGGCGGCGTGCTGGAGACGGTGGTGGAGGGGCGCACCGGCGTGTTCTACGACGAGCCGACCCCGGAGTCGCTGATCGCCGCGGTGCAGGGGTTCGACCCGCTGTCGATCGACCCCGAGGCGTGTGTGGCCAACGCCCGGCGCTTCGGCCGCGACGCCTTCTCCGAGCGGTTCATGGCCATCGTCGAGCAGGTCACCCAGACCAACCAGCACGGCCCGGCCGACGACCGGCGGGCCGGCCGGCGCTCGCGCCCCCGCTCGCGCGGGCTGGCGCTGCAGGTCCGCGGCCACCGCTGAATCCGACGCGTCCGGCGATGAGCGCCGACGCGTCCAGAACGGCCAACGGTGTCGCAACGTGGCGCGAACCCCTAGGCTTGCGCGATGGCCGTGGACAGCGCACACGAGCTTCCCGTCGCAACGCTCGCCCGTCGGCTCGAGCCGGCGACCCTCGCGCGACGCATGGTGGCCGAGTTCAGCACCGCCATCCCCGCCTACGCCCGCCTGCCCGACCCGGACGCCGCCGGGGGCATCCTGGAGATGTCGCGGCGCAACCTCGAGCTGTTCGTGGAGTGCGTCGTCGCCGACCGCACCCCGACCCGCGAGGAGCTGGAGCCGTTCTGCCGCTCGGCCCGCCAGCGGGCCAGCGAGGGGATGCCGCTGGAGGACCTGCTCGCGGCCTACCGGATGGGCGGCCGCCTGGGCTGGCGCGAGATCAGCGCCGCCGCGCTGCCCGACGAGCAGGAGGCGCTCGTCGAGATGGCCGAGCGGACGATGCACTACATCGACCGGGTCTCCGCCGCCGTCGCCCAGTCCTACCTCGACGCCCGCCAGCACCACGTCTCGGAGGAGGAGCGCCGCCTGCGCGACCTCTTCGACGGGCTCGTGGTCGGCTCGCCCCTGAGCTCCGGGGTCCGCGCCGTGGCCGAGCGCCTCGGCTTCGCCATCGACGGCCCCCATCGCCCCTTCGCCCTCGTCGTCCCCGGCGCCGCCGCCCACGAGCACGCGGCCATCGCCACCGGCCTGCGCGGCCGCGGCGTGCTCGCCCTCACCGAGGGGGAGCGGGTGGCGGGCCTGGCGCCGCCGACCGCCCGCGCCACCGACCTGGCCTCGGGCGAGGCCATCCTGGCCATCGGCGACGCCTGCGTGGCCCCGATGCTGGCCGACGAGCTGGAGGACACCCGCCTGCTGGTCGGCGTCGGCCGGCGGCTGGGGAAGAGCGGGGAGCTGCGCACCGACGAGTTCCTGCCCGAGCTGCTCCTGGCCCGCTCGGCGGGGGTCGCCGACCGGATCGCCCAGCGGGTCTTCGCGCCGCTGGACGCCTACGAGGAGCGCCGCACGTCGGCGCTGGCCGACACGCTCGAGCGCTTCGTGGCCCTCGGCCTGGACCGCCGCGGGGCGGCCGCCGACCTCGGCGTGCACCCCAACACCCTGGACTACCGCCTGCGCCGCATCGGGGAGCTGACCGGGCTGGACCTGGGCAAGCCCCGCGACGTGGCCATCGTCGTGCTCGCGTGCCGTCAGCGCCGCCTGATGGCCTCCGGCCTGTGAGCGTCCCGCCGGCCGGCTGAGCCATCTGGACCCGGGGCTATGGTCGCCGGGTGACCGAGGTGGTGCAGACCCCGCTGTGGATCGACCTCATCGCCGCCGTGGTCGGCGGGCTGGCCGGGGCGACGATGGCGGCCCAGAAGCGCATGGACATCACCGGGGTGGTCGGCCTGGCGCTCGCCACCGGCCTGGGCGGCGGGATCCTGCGCGACGTGCTGCTCAACCAGCTCCCGGTCGCCTTTCAGGCCCCGTGGTACATCCTGGCCGCGCTGGCCGCCGCGCTGGCCGTGTTCCTCTTCGAGCGGCAGATCAACAAGCTCACCTTCGCCGTGGTGATCCTCGACGCCGGGGCGCTGGCGATCTACGGCGTGGTCGGGGCCGACAAGGCGCTGGCCAACGAGATCAGCACGCTCCCGGCGATCCTCATCGGCGTCATCACCGCGGTGGGCGGCGGGGTGCTGCGCGACATCCTCACCAACCAGACGCCGAACATCTTCCGCGCCGACGACACGCTCTACGCGACCGCCGCGCTGGCCGGGATCCTCGTCTTCGTCGGCCTCTACGAGCTGGACGTGGCGCTGGCCCCGGCCGCGTTCATCTCCGTCGGCTTCGGCTTCGGCCTGCGCGTGGTCGCGTGGCGCCGGGGCTGGGGCACGCCCCAGCCCTTCGACGCCACCGAGCGCATGCGCGAGGTCGCCCAGAAGATCCGCGCCCGCGAGGAGTGACGGGGGTCCGTCAGCCCGCGCGCGCCTGCAGCCAGGTGGTGGCGTCCCGGCCGGCGACGGAGAACACGTCGTAGTGGCCCTTGCCCGGGTAGGTCTTGTATTCGACCGTCGCGCCGCCCGCCTTCAGCGAGGCGTCGAGCCCGTCGGTGAAGAACTTGAAGACGGCGGAGTCGGACTCGCCCTGCAGCAGCAGCACCGGCACCTTGAGCTTCAGGGTCTCGGGGTCGTTGGCGGTGAGCACGGCCTGCAGCGCGGTCTGGTCGGCGCCCGGCTTCAGCAGCGCGCTCGGGGCCAGCCCGCCCCACGAGTCGGCCTTGGACAGACCTGAGAGGCACTTCTTCTCCACGTCCGGGACCAGCGCGTTGGCGGCGGGGGAGAGCAGCGCCGACAGGTCGACGGCGGGCGTGCCGTGGGAGGCGCCGGTGAGGAACAGGGCGCCGGTGCCGGAGAGGCTGCCGCCCGGGTCGTTGAACGACGCGGCGAGGGAGACGATCGTCTTGATGTGCGAGGCGGGGGCGACGGCCACGACGCCCTTGAGCTTGAGCTCGGGGCCCCATGCCTGTGACAGCGAGGCGGCGAAGAGCGCGGCCTGCCCGCCCTGGGAGTGGCCGCCGATGAGTAGCGTCCTGCCGATGCGCGGGTCGAGCTTGCGGGCGGCACGGACGATGTCGATCGCGCCGCGGCCCTCGGAGGCGCCGATGAGGTACGGGTGCGGGCCCGGGGTGCCCAGCCCCTCGTAGTCGGTGCGGACGACGGCAAAGCCCTTCTGCAGCCACGCGTTGAGCGTCGGGTAGACGTAGTCGATGTCGGCGTGCGCCGGGTTGGAGGCGCTGTCGCGCGACGGGGCGCAGATGTCGGCGCTGCCGGTGGTGGCGTGCGTCCAGGTGATCACGGGCCAGCCGCCCTTGGGGGCCTTGCCCTTGGGGACCGACACCGTCCCGGTGACCGCGATCGCCTTGCCGCTGATCCCCGTCGAGCGGTACAGCACCAGCGTGTTGGCGCCGGCCGAGCGCAGGGCCGGCGTCCCGGTGAGCTTGCGCGCCCAGATCACGTCGCCGTGCTTGCCGCCGAGCTTCTTGGGCGGCGTGTAGAAGGCGAGCCCGGACGGGCCCTTCTTCACGGTGGCCGCGTCGGCGGCGCCGACGGGCAGGAACGCCGCCAGGGCGCACAGCGCGAGGACGGCGACGGCGGCGGGGCGGGGGCGGGGGCGGTCGGACATGGCGTGAGTCTGACCGATCGGCGCCGGGGCGTGCGCCGTCGCCGGTCAGCCGCCGGCGAGGATGCGGGCCTTGAGGCGGTCGAACTCCTCCGGGGAGATGGCGCCGCTCTCCCGCAGCTCGTTGAGCCGCTCCAGGCGCGTGACCACGTCGCCCGCCGGGGCGGCCGCCGCCGAAGGGGCGGGCCGCGGGGTGGCCGAGGC
>CAZXNX010000225.1:0-4816 GCA_964642225.1 uncultured Solirubrobacteraceae bacterium
GACGGCGAGAGCGCCGAGGTGCAGACCCACGCGTGGATCGAGGCCCTGCTGCCGGTGGCCGGCGACGGCGACGCGGTCTGGTACGGCGTGGACCCCACCAACGCGATCATCGCCGGGCGCGACCACGTGAAGATCGGCCACGGCCGCATGTACGCCGACGTCCCGCCCGTCGTGGGCACGTTCTCGGGCGAGGCGGAGTCGACCGTCGAGGCGCACGTGTCGATGCGCCGCGTGCCCGAGACGCTCTGACTCAGGCTTCGTCGATCTGCAGGCGCAGCCCGGGGCCGATGCGCAGCGTGCGCTCCCCGTTGAGCAGCGCCAGCAGCTCGTCGCCGACGACCTCGCGGCGCCAGCCCTGCAGTGTGCGCACCTCGGGCTCGGGCAGCCCCTGGTGCACGCAGGCGACGATCTTGATGAGGTCCGCCTTGGCGGCGATCAGCTCGTAGGCGAGCTGCGCCTCGGTGGCCCGGGTGCGCACGAGCGCCTCGGCCAGCGCGACGATCGGCGCGTCCTCGGGGGAGCCGCTGGTGGGGCGCTCGCCGTCCCCGGGGATCGGCTCGCGGGCGCTGCCGCGCTCGACGGCGGCGATCAGGGACTTGCCCCGCCGGTGCAGCGTGGCCTGGTTGAGGCCGCGGATCTGCTCGAGGCGGTCGACGCTCTTGGGGCGGCGCTTGGCCACCTCCATGAGGACGGCGTCCTGCAGCACGGTGGACGGGGGACGGTCGGCCTCGCGGGCGGCGTCCTCACGCCACTCGATGAGCTCGCGGGCCACGGCGCGGGTCTTGGGGTCCGAGCCGCCGATGCGCGGCAGCTTGGCCCACAGCACGTCGGGGATCCGCTCGTCGCTGACGGACTCCAGGCGCCGGCACTCCTCGCGGGCCCAGTCCAGCCGGCCCAGCTCCGCGAGCCGGTTCTGCAGGGCGGTCGTGAGGTCCAGGAGGTCGAGCACGTCCTCGGCGGCGTAGACCTTCTGCTCCTCGCTCAGCGGCCGGGAGTCCCACCGCGTGAAGCTGGCCGACTTGGCCAGGCGGATGCGGAGCATCTCGTTGAGCAGCGCCTCGTAGCCCATCTGGGCGCGCAGCCCGGCGAACCCGGCGGCGATCTGCGTGTCGAAGAGGTTGGTGATCTCGGTCTTCCACACGCGCTTGAGCAGGCCCACGTCCTGGCGGCCGGCGTGCATGATGACCTCGATGTCGGGGTCGGCCAGCAGCTCGGCGATCGGGGTCGGGTCCAGCTCGCCCTCCAGCGGATCGAGCAGCTCCACCCGCACGGGGCGCTCCGTGTTGGTGGGATCGTCGACGACGACCTGGGCCAGGCAGAGCAGCGGCTGGTAGCGCCCCTCGCCCATGAACTCGGTGTCGATCCCGAAACGGCCGTGCTCGCGGGCGGCGGCGGCAAGTTCGTCGCAAATGGACATGGCTCGACCCTACGCAACTGAAGGTTGGGACGCGGGGCGGGCCGTCCCTCCGGGGCACCCCTTCCGGGCAACGCGAGCCTCGGCGTGGATGGCCTGCTGTGGTGGGTGGGGAGAACCGTCTTGATTGCCCGTCAGAGGTGCCTCCGGAGTGACGGCCACCCCCCAACGCCCGGGCCATCGGAGGGCGGGCATGTCGGCGACTGGGGGAGGGCCGAGGGGAGGTACGTGTATGGAGGCGGCTGGCAGGGAGCCGACGGAAGGGTTGCGTCCATCGAGGCGGCTGGGACGTGCCCGCGGGTCGGTCGCTCCCCTGACGGGGAATCAAAACGGTTCTGACTGCGGAGGTCGGCAGACGAATCGACGCTCCGAGCTCGCGTTCCCCGGAAGGGGAGCACCGAGCAGCGGGCCAACCCAGCGGATCGTCCCTACGACGAACCCGAAGGAGGCCGTTCATCCGGCCAGAACCCGTGCTCGGCGTAGAAGTCGCGCGCCGCCTGCTCGTCGTCGCGCTCCAGGTCGCCGGAGGCGCCCACGCGGAAGAGGATGTTGAGCAGGTAGATCGACAGGCCGGCGGCGAAGATGGCGCCGCCGCCCTCTGCCCGGGACTCCTCGGGCCCGAAGATCATCGCCAGGACGCCGAGCAGGCAGACCAGGCCGGGAAGCCAATAGCGGACGAACGTCCTGCCGCTCATGGGCGCAGGCGGGCGGGGTCGAAGTGCTGGAGGAGGTCGGTCATCGAGGAGGGGGCACCGGGGTCGATCAATCCGGCGGACTCAGCCAGGGTAGCGCGCACCTTCTCGGCGGACTGTGCGCGCGCTCTCAGGTCCTCCAGGGTCACGGCGCCGTGCCGCTTGGCCAGTCGCGCCCCGTCCGGGCCGCGCATGAGCGGGACGTGCGCGTAGCTGGGCGTGGGCAGGCCGAGCGCATGCTGCAGCCAGACCTGGCTGGGGGTCGTGTCGAGCAGGTCGTCGCCGCGGACGACCTCGCCGACGTCCTGCGCGGCGTCGTCGACGACCACGGCCAGGTTGTAGGCGTGGACGCCGTCGCCCCGGCGCACCACGACGTCGTCGACCACCCCGTCGATCTCGCCGTGCAGCCGGTCGGCCACCACGATCCGGGCGCCCTCGGCCCGGATGCGCAGCGCCGGCGGGCGCCCCTGCGCGGTGCGCCGGGCGACCTCGGCGGCCGACAGCTCTCGGCACGTGCCCGGGTACCCGGCGACGGCGCCGTGCGGGGCGCTGACGGCGGCGCGGATCTCCGCCCGGGTGCAGAAGCACGGGTAGACCAGATCCTCCCGGCGCAGCGTCTCGAGGGCCTCCTCGTACAGCGCCGAACGCGCCGACTGGCGCACCGCCGGGCCGTCCCAGTCCAGGCCGATCGCCGCCAGGTCCTCCAGGTGCTGCTCGACGAACCGCTCGCGGGAGCGGCCCGGGTCCAGATCCTCGGTGCGCACCAGGAACCGCGCGCCCGCCGAGCGCGCGAACAGCCACGCCAGCAGGGCCGTGCGCAGGTTGCCCAGATGCAGCGGGCCGGAGGGGCTGGGGGCGAAGCGCCCGTCCCCGGTCACGTGGCCCGGCTCCCGGCGCTGTACCCTCCCCGACCCGTGAGCACCGATCCCGACTCCATCGATCCCGACGCCGAGGCGCCCGAGCCCAGCCCGTGCCAGGCCTGCCGCGGCCTGGGGACCGTCGTGTCGAACCTCGGCGGCGAGTCCAAGACCGTGACGTGCCCGTGGTGTGACGGCACGACGATGTTCCTCCCCGGGCACAACGCCCAGGCCCACTGGGCCACGGACGCGCCCGACGCGCCCGCCGCAACCGACTGAGCCGTCGCGCTCACGCGGCCGCCGAGGCCGGGGCCGGGGGATCCTCGGGCGCCGACTCCCGGTGCCAGCGACCCGTCACATGCCGCGCCCACCGCTGCGGCGGGCGCTCCAGCAGCAGCCAGCTCGCTGTCGCGAAGGCGAGCGCGGGGACGATCACCACCGCCAGCGCGCCGAGCGTGTTGCCGGGCAGCAGCCCGTGGGCCCGCAGCCACAGCAGCAGCGGGACGTGCCACAGGTACAGCCCGTAGGAGACGAGCCCGACGAGGGCCAGCGGGCGCCAGCTCAGCCCCGGGATGCGGTGGATCGAGCAGGCCGCGGCGGCGATGATCGCGCCGAACCCGGCGGCCGCGGGCAGGTCGCGGACGATGCGCAACGTGAGGTCGTGGGAGCCGTGCTGGGCCTCGTGGGCCGCCCACAGCGCGTCCCCCAGGACGAGGACGACGCCGCCGGCGAGCAGGAGGCCGACCGCGCGCCGGCCCAGCTCGTGGCCGTCGACGAGCACGGCGGCGATCATCCCGGCCGCGAAGTACGGCGCCATGGCCAGCAGCACCTTGGTCGGCGCGATCCCGTACCCCTTGCCGGCCAGCCACCAGTTCCAGGCGATGCCCACGCCGAGGAAGAGGGCCGGGACGAGCAGCTGCACCGTCCGGCGGCGCACCTGCGGCAGGCGCAGCATGAGCCACGCCAGCACCGGGAGGACGAGGTAGAAGGTGACCTCGACCGCCAGCGTCCACAGCGGCGGGTTGAGCTTCAGCACGGTGCTCTCGGTGAAGTTCTGCCCGAACACGCCGAACAGCCACAGGTCGCCGGCGGGCGGCAGGCGCAGTCCGGCCATGCGGTCCAGCGGCCACAGCAGCGCGATGGAGCCGAGCACGCAGACGTAGTAGGCGGGCCCGATCCGGGCTGCGCGCCGCAGGTAGAAGGCGCCGGTCCGCGGGCGGCGGCCGCCCGTGCGCGCGGCGCGCACCCAGGGGCGGAAGAGCAGGAAGCCCGACAGGACGAAGAACAGCACCAGGCCCAGGCGGAACTCGTGGACGATCTGGTCGCCGAGCGTGTCGCGCACGCCGGCCCGCGCCGTCGGCAGCGAGTACAGCCAGGCGTGGAAGGCCAGGACGGACAGCGCGGCGATGGCGCGCAGGCCGTCGATCGCGGCCGAACGGTGGTCGATCGTGTCGGGGGGAGGGGTCGCCATGCGTGAGCAGGGAGTGTCGCGCACCGGTCGCCCGTGGGACGCACCGTGCCATCGGTGTGCCATCGCGCCCCGAGGGTCCGGGCCCTCCGCGATGGTCGGGCGATGGCGTCCCCGGCCCTCACGCAGCTCCTCATCGCCGCCGCGCTCACCCCGGTGCTGCTTCTCGCCGCGGCCGTCGACCTGCGCACCCGCACCATCCCCAACCCGCTCACGGCCGGGGGCGCCGTGGCGGTGCTGGCGATCCGGGCGCTCACCGCGCCCGCCTCGCTGCCCGCGGCCCTGGCGTGGGGCGCCCTGCTGCTGGCCCTCCTCGGCGTGCTCGCGCTGCTGACGGCGGGCGGGATGGGCATGGGGGACGCCAAGCTCGCCGGCGTCCTGGGCC
>CAZXNX010000226.1:0-4803 GCA_964642225.1 uncultured Solirubrobacteraceae bacterium
TAGTAACGCTTGCCGGGGTAGCCCTCGGCGTACTTGTTGGTGAGCACGCTGCCCTGCGCCTCGAGGACCGCGTGGGGCACGAAGTTCTCCGAGGCGATCATCTCCAGCGTGTTCTGCTGGCGGCCCAGCTCGCCCTGCAGCGCGGCGGCCAGCTCGGGGTCGAGCTCGGCGAGGGACTGCGAGAAGTAGTCGGGGCTCAGCTCGGTCATGGCGTCTCCGGATCGGCGGCGGCGGTCGGGCGGCCGGCGCCGGCGCTCGGGGCGCAGCGGGCCGCCATCCGAGACTAGCAGCGGCCCTGGCCGTCCCGGCTCGCGGCGGCCAGTCGCTCCTGCAGCCGGGCGCGCACGCCCGGCCACTCGTCGTCGAGGATCGAGAACCAGGCGGTGTGGCGCGTGCCGATCCGCGGGACGATCCGGTGCTTGCGGTGGATGCCCTCGAAGCGGGCGCCGAGCCCGGCGATGGCCGTGCGGGAGCGATGGTTGCGGGAGTCCGTCTTGAGCTCCACCCGCACGCAGCCCAGGTCGTCGAAGGCGTGCCCGAGCATGAGCAGCTTGGCCTCCAGGTTGGCCCCCGTGCGCCACCGCGACGGCGTCAGCCAGGTCCACCCGATCTCCAGCGCGCGGTCATCGGGCCGCGGGACGAGATACCGGGACGACCCGACGGGGACGCCGGTGGCGGCGTCGCAGGTGACGTACGGCCCCTCGGTGCCGTCGGCGGCGGCCCGGAGCATCTCGTCGAACATCGGGTCCCACAGCGCGCGGTCGGTCCCGTAGTGGGGGCCGATCCAGCGGAAGACGTCCTCCCCGGCCGCGGCGGCGAAGAGCGGGTCGCGGTGGCGCTCGGCCACCGGCTCGAGCACGACGATCCGCCCGGGCAGGGTCGGCGTCAGCGGTGCCGGCCAGCCCGTCACGAGGAGGCGGCGTGGGCCGCGGCGAGCTGCGCCATCCCGTCGTCGATCGTGCGCACGGGCGCGTAGCCCAGCTCGGTGCGCGCCTTGGTGATGTTGATGGTCGTCTCCAGGCAGGAGAGCCAGAGGACCAGGCGGGTCATCGGCGGCTCGCCCTTCAGCGGCAGGCGCGTCCAGGCCAGCTCGGCGGTGGCGGCCAGCGCCCGGGCCACGGGGGCGGGGATCGACCGGCTCGGCGCCGCGATCCCCTGGGTGGCCAGCAGGGCGGTGACGAAGGCCCGGAACGCGACGGGGGCACCGTCGGTGACGAAGTACGCCTCGCCGCCACGGCCCGCATCGGCCGCGCGCAGCAGGCCCTCCACCACGTTGTCGACGTGGGTGGTCGAGGTGAGGTGGTGCCCGCCGGCGATCCAGGCGAACTTCCCGGCCTGCACCGCCGCGGCGATCCCGGGCAGGATCGTGGTGTCCCCCACGCCCCACACGAGCCGCGGGCGCACGACGACGGTGGTCAGGCCGTCGCCGTCCGCGGCCCGCACGGCCTGCTCGGCCCGGGCCTTGGTCCGGGCGTAGGCGGCGCGCGAGTCGGGACGCAGCGGCGCCGTCTCGTCGACGTTGACCAGCGGCTCGCCGGCCAGCAGGGCCGCCTCGGTCCCGACGTGCACGAAGCGCCGGGCGCCGCCGCGGCGGGCGGCGGCCAGGGCGTTGGCCGTGCCGGTCACGTTCCCGCGGACGAAGTCCTCCTCGTCCCCCCACTCCCCCAGGTGCGCGGCGGCGTGGAACACCACGTCCGCGTCCCGGGCGCCGCCGGCCATGGCCGCGACGTCGTCCAGGCTTCCCGGGACCGGCGCGGCGCCCAGCCCGGAGACGATCCCGGCGGAGCGGTCGCTGCGGGCCAGGGCCCGCACCGCCCATCCCTCGGCGACGAGCCGGCGTGTGAGCGTGCCGCCGATGAACCCCGAGGCACCGGTCACGAAGGCGGTCGGCATGGTGGAAAACCTACCGTGTGCGGTGCGCGCCCCCGCGTCAGGAGGAGGGAGCCCGCCCGCCGAGCACGGCGCGCACGACCGCCGCCTCCACGGCGCCCGGCCGCACGATGGCCCAGGTCCCCTCGTCCTCGTACCGCTGCAGGTCGATCACGGTCGAGGGCGTCCCGGGCAGGGTGCCCGCGTCGAGCAGCATGTCCGCCTCGGCGCGGATGCCGGCCGGCACGTCGACCAGGCGCCGGGCGTCCGGGCCGCCGGCGTGGTTGGCGCTCGTCTGCAGGATGGGCCAGCGGGCCTCGGCCAGGGCGACGGTGGCGTCGGTGAGCGCCGGGACGCGCAGGCCGAGCGCCGGCGTGGGCGCGTCGGGGACGCCGGCCAGCGGGAAGCGCCCGGCGGGGTTGGGCAGCAGCAGGGTCACGCCACCCGGCAGCAGCCCCGGGAGCACCTCGCGGGTGCGGGGCCCCAGTTCGGGCAGCGCGGCCAGGGCGGCGCCCACGGCGAAGAACATGACGGCGGCAGGCTTGTCGGGCGCCCGCCCCTTCATCGCGTACATGCGGCGCACGGCGGCCCCCTCGTCGGGGGCGCAGGCCAGGCCGTAGACGGTGTCGGCCGGGAACACGGCGACGCCGCCGACGCTCATGCAGCGGATGAAGGTGGCGGCCTGTTCGGCGGTGATCACAGCGCCTCCCGGCGGCCCGTGACGACCCGGTCGATCCCGGCCAGGTCCGGGTGCACCGCGACGGCCGGGTAGCCGGCGTCGCGCAGCAGGGCGGCGGTGGCGGGCGGCTGGCCCTGGCCCACCTCGAGCGCCACGGCGGCGACCCCGCGCGCCCCGCACTGCGCGACGAGGCGGCGCACGAGGTCGAGGCCGTCGTCGCCGCCGAACAGCGCCAGCGCGGGCTCGTGGTGGCGGATCTCCGGGGCCAGCCGGGGCCGGTCGCCGTCGGGGATGTAGGGCAGGTTGGCCGCGACGAGGTCGATCGGGTCCGCGTCGGGCCCCGCCGCGTCCAACAGGTCGCCGGCGGCGAAGGCCACGTCGAGCCCGAGGCGCTCCCCGTTGGCCCGGGCCACCTCCAGCGCGTCGGCGCTGGCATCCGTGCCCAGCACGCGCAGGTCGGGCCGCTCGTCCTTCACGGCCAGGGCGACCGCGCCGCTGCCGGTCCCGACGTCCACCACGCTCCCGCCGGGCGGCGCCAGCGCCAGCGCCGCCTCGACGAGGTGCTCGGTCTCGGGCCGGGGGACGAGCACGCGGGGGTCGACGGCCAGGTCCAGGTGGCGAAAGCCCTTGGTCCCCACGATGTAGGCGACCGGCTCGCGCCCCGAGGAGCGGCGGCGCACGGCGTCCTGGAAGCGTCGCACCGCGGGGCCGGTGACCGGGGCGTCGCGGTCGAGGAAGAGCGCGGTGCGCGAGGTGCCCAGCGCCCAGGCCAGGAGCACCTCGGCGTCCAGGCGCGGCGTCGGCGACTGCGCGGCGCCGATGGCCACCACGGCGGAGTCCAGCGCCTCGGCGACGGTCACGGCGGCGAACGCCATGGGCTCAGGCGGCGGGCTGGGGGCCGGTTGCCGATTCCTCCAGGCGCCGGCGCTTCTCGTCGGCCTGCAGTCCGGCGGTGAGGTCGTCGAGCTCGCCCATGAGGACGGCGTCCAGGTTGTGGACGGTGAGCTTGATGCGGTGGTCGGTGACGCGGCGCTCACCGTAGTTGTACGTGCGGATCTTCTCGGCGCGATCACCGGTGCCGACCTGGGACTTGCGGCCGGCCGACTGCTCGGCCTGCTGCTCGGCGACGGCCCGCTCGTAGAGCCGGGCCCGCAGCACGCGCATCGCCTTCTCGCGGTTCTGCAGCTGGCTCTTCTCGTCCTGCATCGCCACCTGCACGCCGGTGGGCTTGTGGGTGATGCGCACCGCGGAGTCGGTGGTGTTGACCGACTGGCCGCCCGGGCCGCCGGAGCGGTAGACGTCGATCTGCAGGTCGGACTGGTTGATCTCGATCTCCACGTCCTCGGCCTCCGGGAGCACCGCGACGGTGGCGGTGGAGGTGTGGATCCGGCCCTGCGACTCGGTGGCGGGCACGCGCTGGACGCGGTGGGTGCCGCCCTCGAACTTGAAGACGGAGTAGGCGCCGTCGCCCTTGATCGCGAAGGTGTACTTGCCCTCGCCGATGTCCATGGCCTCGGTCGTGTACCCCAGCCGTTCGGCGTACTTGCTGAGCATCCGGTAGACGTCGCCGGCCCACAGGCCGGCCTCCTCGCCTCCGGCGCCCCCCTGGATCTCGACGATGACGTTCTTGTCGTCGTTGGGGTCGCGCTCGACCATCGCCAGGCGGATCTCCTCCTCGAGGACCTCGATCCGCTCCCGGGCGGTCGTGAGCATCTCGCGCACCTCGGGGTCCTCGTCCTCGTCGAGCAGCTCCTGGGCGCCGGCCGCGTCGTCGATCGCGCGGCGCCAGTCGACCGCGAGCTTGGCCGCCGGCTCCAGGCGCGCGTACTCGCGCCCCACCTCGGCGTAGCGGGTGCGGTCGTTGATGACGTCGGCGTCGGTGATCTGCGACCCGAGCTCGGCGAAGCGCGCTTCGATCTGGTCGACGAGGGATTCGATCATGCGCGTCCCAGTGTAGGTGCCCCAGGGGCCCGGCAGGGGTGCGCGTCCCCGGCCCAGAACCGTCTAGCCGAAGGCCAGGCCCTCGCCGCGGTAGGTCTCCACCACGTCGACCACCGCGTCCCCGGCGACGAGGTGCACCCGATCGATCCGCTCCAGCGGCTCGCCCGCCTTGGCCGGACGCAGCCACACGCGGTCGCCGATGGCCAGCGCGTCGGCCGCGGCCCCGCGCAGCGGGGTCTGGGCCTCGCCCGCCCCCTCGCGCGGATCCAGGCGCAGCCCGGGGGGAAACCACGGCACGGGGAGCCGGTCGGGGC
>CAZXNX010000227.1:0-4773 GCA_964642225.1 uncultured Solirubrobacteraceae bacterium
CTCCACGGCCGCCTGGGCGACCCGTCGCTGAGCGCCCGCGAGGCCCGCTTCGTCGAGGCGATCGCCCCCGCCTTCACCGCCCTGGCCGCCACCGCCGACGACGCGCGGTACGTCGACGGCGCCGCCCGCATGCTCGCCGAGCACCCGCTCGGCGACGTGCAGCAGCTCAACGCCCTGATGGAGATGCTCGAGCGGCGGGTCTCGCTGCTCGGCGTGCTCCGCGTGGCCCTGTCGCGCCCGGACGTGGTGATCAGCATCGGCAGCGAGAACGAGGTCCCGGCGCTGCAGTCGCTGTCCGTCGTGGCGGCCGGCTACGGCCTTCCCGCCCGCCGCCTGGGCACCGTCTCGGTGATCGGCCCCGTCCGCATGGACTACGCCGCGGCGATCGGCTCTGTGCGCAGCGCCGCCGCCCAGCTGAGCGACTTCGTCGAAGACGTCTATGAGGAAACCGCCTGACCCATGAGTTCCACCGTTCCCCGCGACCCCTACGAGATCCTCGGCGTCGGCCGCGAAGCCGACGAGAGGGAGATCAAGAAGGCCTTCCGGCGCATGGCCCGGGAGCTGCATCCCGACGTCAACGCCCATGACCCGGCCGCCGAGGCGAAGTTCAAGGAGATCGCCTCCGCCTACGAGATCCTCTCCAACGCCGAGACACGCGCCACCTACGACCGCTACGGCTACGACGGCCTGCGGGGCGGTGGCGGCGCCGGGCCCGACATGGGCGGGTTCGGCGGGCTCGGCGATCTCTTCGAGTCCTTCTTCGGCCAGGGCGGCATGTTCGGCGGCGGCAGCCCGGGCGGCCCCACGCAGGGGCGCGACGCGGGCATCGCCGTGGAGATCACGCTCGCGCAGGCCGCCGAGGGCGCGCGCGTGGACCTCGCCCCCGAGCTGGTGCAGACCTGCTCACACTGCCACGGCAACGGCGCCGAGCCGGGCACGCCGATCGAGACGTGCGAGCGCTGCGACGGCCAGGGCGTGCTGCAGGCCGTGAGCCGCTCCCCGTTCGGCCAGGTCGTGCGCAACGTCGCCTGCGACGTGTGCGGCGGCGACGGCCGCGTCCCGCAGACCCCGTGCGACGAGTGCGACGGGCAGGGGCGGCTGCTGGAGCGGGTCACCCTCGAGGTCGACGTCCCCGCCGGCATCGACGACGGCCAGCGCATCCGGCTCTCCGGGCGCGGGCACGCCGGCGAGCGCGGCGGCCCGGCGGGCGACCTCTACGTGCAGGTCGGCGTCGCCGCGGACCCGCGCTTCGTGCGCGACGGCGACGACCTTGTCACCGTGCTGGACGTGCCGGCCCCGCTGGCGGCCCTGGGTGGCCAGCGCGAGGTCGAGACGCTGCTGCACGGCATGCACACCGTCGATGTCCCCGCCGGCACCCAGCCCGGCGAGCAGGCGCGGATCAAGGGCGAGGGCATGCCGGCCCTGCGCGGGCGGCGCACCGGCGACCTGCGCATCGTCATGAAC
Source organism: uncultured Solirubrobacteraceae bacterium (assembly GCA_964642225.1). Classification (GTDB taxonomy): domain Bacteria; phylum Actinomycetota; class Thermoleophilia; order Solirubrobacterales; family Solirubrobacteraceae; genus JBBQCW01. The sequence continues at coordinate 1,465 of CAZXNX010000227.1, forward strand.
GTCGTCATCCCCCGCAAGCTGAGCGCCGAGCAGCGCCGCCAGCTGGAGGCCTTCGCGGCCACCATCACCGAGGAGAACCTGCGTACCGACGAGACGATCATGGGCAAGCTGCGCCGCATCCTGGGCGGGTAGAGCGCGATGCTGCGATTGGCGTTGCGGGTGCGTCCCCAGGACGCGGAGCTGGTGCTGGCCGAGCTGCTGGAGCTGGCCCCGTCCGGGGTGGAGGAGACGGAGCTGCCGGACGGCTCCATCGAGTACGCCGTCTACGGGCCACGCGGCGAGCTGCCGCTCCTGCCCGACCTGCGTGCGGCGGCGGGTGACGGCTTCGTCGAGGTCAGCACCACCGAGATCGAGGACGACTGGAACGAGCGGTGGCGGGCCTTCCACCAGCCCGTGACCGTCGGCGACGGACGCCTGCGCGTGCGGCCGCCGTGGGAGCCGGCCGACCCGTCGGCGGAGCTGGAGGTGGTGATCGACCCGGGCCAGGCCTTCGGCACCGGCGCCCACCACACCACCCGGCTGTGCCTGGAGCTGATGCTGCAGCTCGAGCCGTCCGGGCCGCTCGTCGACGTCGGATGTGGCAGTGGCGTGCTGGCCATCGCGGGCGCCCGCCTGGGCTGGGACCCGGTGCTGGGGCTCGACCACGAGCGCGAGTCGGTGGCCGCGACCGCCGAGAACGCGGCGGCCAACGGCGTGCCCGACGTGACCGTGCGCCTGTACGACCTGCTCCACGACGGCCCCGTTCCGTCGGCGCCGACGATGGTGGCCAACCTGCTGCGCCCGCTCCTGCTGCGGATCGCCGCCGACGGCTTCTCGGGGCCCGCGCCGCACGCGCTGGTCGCCTCCGGGCTGCTGGCCCACGAGGCGGACGAGATCGCCTCCGCCTTCACCGCCCACGGGCTGACCGAGACGGCGCGCGTGCTCGGCGGTGAATGGGCGGCCCTGCTGCTGCGCCGTGTCTAGGCGGGCACCGCTCCGGCGAAAGACCATAAAACTGGTATAGATTCTCCCCGTCCGCCGTCGTCGTCCGAAGGAATCCGAATGCGCCCGCTCCGTCCGCTCCTCGCCGTGCTGCTCGTGGCCTCCGCCATGGTGGCGACCGCCTGCGGCAGCGATTCGTCCAGCTCGTCGACCACCGCGAGCACCGGCACGACGGACGTCGCCAACGCGTGCACCAAGGAACAGCTCAAGACGCTGACGGCCGGGAAGCTGACCGTCGCGACCGACAAGCCCGCGTACCCGCCCTACTTCGAGGACGACACACCGGCCAACGGCAAGGGCTTCGAGAGCGCGGTGGCGTACGCGATCGCCAAGCAGCTCGGCTACACGCCCGCCGAGGTCAAGTGGGTCGTCGAGCCGTTCAACTCCTCGTACGCGCCCGGCCCCAAGAAGTTCGACTTCGACGTCAACCAGATCTCGATCACCCCGCAGCGCACGAAGGCGGTCGATTTCTCCGCTCCGTACTTCGAGGCGCCGCAGGCCCTCGTGGCCCTCAAGGGCTCCGACGCGGCCACGTCCACGTCGCTGGCCGACCTCAAGGACACGCAGCTCGGCGTCCAGATCGGCACCACCAGCCTCACCGCTGTCAACGACATCATCAAGCCGAACAAGCAGGCCAAGGTGTTCGACAACTCCAACGACGTCGTCACCGCCCTGAAGCAGAAGCAGGTGGACGCCGTGGTCGTCGACCTGCCGACCGCGTTCTACCTCACGGCCGCGCAGGTGCCGGATGCCACGATCGTCGGCCAGTTCCCGGTCCCCGGCGGCGACCAGTGGGGTGCCCTGCTGGCCAAGGGCTCGCCGCTCACCGCCTGCGTCTCCAAGGCGGTCGAGGCGATCCGCAGCTCCGGCCAGCTCGCCAAGATCAACCAGCAGTGGCTGGGCGAGGCCGCCGGCGCGCCCGAGCTGCAGTAGGCAACCGATGGGAACGCCCGGCACGGACCGGCAGGCGGTCCGGGCTGCGGCCAAGCGCCGTCAGTCGCGGCGCAGCGCCGCCATCGCCACGATCTCGACGATCGTGGTGGTGGGCGGCCTGGCGGCGCTCGTGCTCACCAGCCCCGGCTGGGCGTCCGTCCACGAGCTGTTCTTCAACGGGAGCGTCTTCCGTGAGGCCTTCCCCGAGGTGCTCTCGGCCTTCTGGCTGGACGTCAAGCTGTTCCTCATCGTCGAGGCGTGCGTCCTGGTCTTCGGCCTGCTCGTCGCGCTCGCCCGCACCAGCACGCACCCGGTCCTGCTGCCGCTGCGGATCCTCGGCGCCGTCTACACCGACGTCTTCCGCGGCATCCCGACGATCCTGCTCGTCTACCTGATCGGGTTCGGCGTCCCGGCGCTCCAGCTCGAGGGCCTGCCCACCGACCCGCTCGTGCTCGGCGGGATCGCGCTGGGCCTGTCCTACGGGGCGTACGTCAGCGAGGTGTACCGCGCAGGCCTGCAGACCGTGCATCCCAGCCAGCGCCAGGCCGCGCTCTCGGTGGGGCTCACGCACCTGCAGGCGATGCGGTTCGTGGTCCTGCCGCAGGCGATCCGCAACGTGCGTGCGCCGCTGCTCAACGACTTCATCGCCCTGCAGAAGGACGTGGCGCTCGTCTCCATCCTCGGCCCCCAGGAGGCCTACCGGGTGGCCCAGATCATCCAGGGCGAGCAGTTCAACTACACCCCGCTCGTCGCCGCCGCCGTCCTCTACCTGGCGATCACGATCCCGCTGGCCCGGATCCTCGACCGCATGAACCGCGTCGATCCGTCCCGCGCGGCGCTGGCGGTGCGCTGATGGGCACGCCGGTCATCGAGGTACAGGGCGTCACCAAGGCGTTCGGCGACCACGCCGTCCTGCGCGGTATCGACCTGAAGCTGTACGAGCACCGGGCCGTCGCCCTCATCGGCGCCAGCGGCTCGGGGAAGTCGACGCTGCTGCGCTGCGTGGATCTCCTGGAAGACATCGACGACGGCGACATCCTGCTCGACGGCGAGGTCGTCACAGACCCGTCCGTCGACCCGGTCGCCGTGCGGCGCAAGCTGGCGATGGTCTTCCAGGCCTACAACCTGTTCCCCAACATGTCGGTGCTCGACAACGTGGCCCTGGCACCGATCCGCGTCCACGGGACGGGGCGCGCGCAGGCCCGGGAGCAGGCGCGCACCCTGCTCGGGCGCTTCGGCCTGGAAGACCGGTGCGACGAGAGCGCCGACCGGCTCTCCGGCGGCCAGCAGCAGCGGGTGGCGCTGGCCCGGGCGCTGGCCACGCAGCCGCGTGCCATCCTGCTCGACGAGGTCACCAGCGCGCTGGACCCGGAGCTCGTGGGCGAGGTGCTGGCC
>CAZXNX010000228.1:0-4766 GCA_964642225.1 uncultured Solirubrobacteraceae bacterium
GGCCCGGGAGGCGGGCGCCGAGCGGGTGGCCGCGCCGGGCGGCGGCGGGACGGTCACCGTCCGCGCCTTCGATCGCATCGTCGTCGACCAGCTCGGGCTGACCGACGTGGCCGCGCACGTGCAACGGGAGGCCCGCGCCGCCGGCCTGGCGCCGCCGGACCGGTTCGGCGCCGAGGTGGTGGCCCGCCAGCTGGGCCTGCGCTTCAACCATCCCTCCCGCGAGGACGGGTTCGAGCTGTTCCCCGGCGACGCGATCACCCGCGCGGAGGCGGCCTGGTCGCTGGCCCGGGTCCTGCGCCTGCGCGACGGCGACCTGGCCTACGTGCGCGAGCAGCTCATGGGCTTCTCCCTCCCCCGCTACGACGCAGACCAGCGCCGGGTGCTGCGCGTCGCGGTCGCCCGCATCGGCTGGCCCTACATCTGGGGCGGCGAGTCCGACGGCACCTCTTCGTCGATCGGCGGCTGGCAGGCCCACGGCGGCTTCGACTGCTCCGGCCTGGTGTGGCGCGTCTTCAAGCTCTCGGGCTCCCCGTGGGGCCGGGAGATCCAGGGCCGCACCGCCGCCCAGCAGGCCGGCGAGATCCCCCGCAACCGCCGGCTGCGGCTGCACCGCGTGCGCGGCGGGGACCTCCTGTTCTTCGGCTCAGCCTCGTTCACCTCGACGCCGACGGAGGCCAACGTCGTCCACGAGGGCATCGCGCTGACGCCCGCGTGGATGATCCAGGCCTCCAGCCAGGGCGTGTACCTCGGCTCGCTCACGGAGAAGTGGCGCCGCGACGGGTTCGCCTGGGGCCGCCGGGTCCTGTGAGCGCACGACGCCCTTCCATTGCGGCTTGGCCAGCACGGTCTGGATCACGCCGATGCGCCGCTCCTCGAAGCCGCCCTCGCTCCAGCTGAGGTACAGGCGCCACAGGCGGCGGAAGCGCTCGTCGTAGCCGAGGGCCTCGAGCTCCTCGGCGTGCGCCTCGACGTTGGAGCGCCAGCGGCGCAGGGTCTCGGGGTAGTGGGGCGTCATGTCGAGCAGGTCGACGGTGCGCAGGTCGGTGTGGCGGGCCAGCTCGCGGGCGATCACCGCGTTGGAGGGCAGGCAGCCGCCGGGGAAGACGTACTCGCTGATGAAGGTCTTGGCGGCCTTCTCGTACTCGTAGGCGCGGTCGTCGATGAGGATCGCCTGCAGGAGCATCGCCCCGTCCGGCTTCAGCAGCCGCGAGCAGGCGCCGAAGAACGTGCCGAAGTCCCGCCAGCCGACCGCCTCGATCATCTCGATGGAGACGAGCTTGTCGTAGGTGCCGCGCAGGTCGCGGTAGTCCTCGAAGAGGACGGTGACGCGGTCCTGCAGCCCGGCCTGGCGCACGCGCTCGACGGCCACGTCGTGCTGCTCGCGGGAGATCGTGGTGGTGGTGACGCGGCAGCCGCGGGTGGCGGCGGCGTGCAGCGCGAAGCCGCCCCAGCCGGTGCCGATCTCCAGGACGTGGTCGCCGGGCCCGAGGTCCAGCGCCTGGCAGGCGCGCTCCAGCTTGGCCCGCGAGGCGTCGGCCAGGTCCTGGCCGGGGTGCTCGAACAGCGCGCAGGAGTAGGACATCGTCTCGTCGAGCATCAGCGCGTAGAGGTCGTTGCCCAGGTCGTAGTGGGCGGCGATGTCGCGGCGGCTGCGCTGCGGGGTGTTGCGCTCCCAGGTGGACCGCAGCCGCTGGTAGGGGACGCGCACCGCGCCCAGGCGCCGGCGCAGCTCGTCCAGGGCGCCGGAGTTGCGGGCGCCGAGGCGGATCACGGCGGCGACGTCGGGCGAGTCCCAGTACCCGTCGAGGTAGCCGTCGGCCAGGCCGCGGCTGCCCCGCAGCAGCGCGGTCCAGGCGCGGGAGTCGAGGATCCGCACGACGGCGGCGGGCTCGCCGGACCCGAAGGTCCGGGCGCGGCCGTCCTCGACCACGGTGAGCTGCCCGGCCGCCAGGCGGCGCAGGACGGAGTGGGTGATGCGGCGGGTGGTGTCGTCGACGGCCTTCATGCGGTGCCTCCGGCGGGGTGCGGGTGGACGGGGATCCCGCGCAGCCAGGCCACGGCCGCGTGGGCGTAGATCAGGGCGAGCATTCGCAGCGTGGCCGCGGGGTAGCGGGCGGTGGCGCGGGCCAGGGCGTCGCGGGTGAACGGCTCGCGGCGCAGCGACAGCGTGGCGTCGAACACCCGCCGGCCGTCCTCGTGGTTCTCGATGTGGACCGAGGCCGTCGGGCCCGGGGTCGCGGCGTGCCAGGCGTAGCGCTGGTCCATCCCCAGGAAGGGGGAGACGTGCATGTCCTTGGCCATCCCGCCGTGCAGCACCGGCCCGGCGCCGTCGTGGCCGACGACGTAGGCGCGGCGCTCGCCCCACGGGGTGCTGGTGACCTCGGCGACGAGGGCGGCCAGCCGCTCGTCGCGGTCGAAGCAGTAGTAGAAGCTGACCGGGTTGAAGCAGTGGCCGAAGGAGCGCAGGTGGGTCAGCAGCCGGACCGGCCCGTCGGGCGCGGTGCCGGTGCGCCGCGCCACCAGCGCGCGGACCTCCTCGTCGAGCGGAACGGCGGGGTCGCCGAGGTAGTCCTCGCGGCGGAAGCGCACGAGCCCGGGGCGGCGCGACAGCAGCCGGCCCGAGACGAGGTGCGGCAGCTCGCGCAGGTCGAGGTAGGCCAGGGCGATCCCGTGGGTGAACTGCTGCTCGCGCACCGCGAAGCGCCGGTGGCGCACCGTGCCGGTGTAGATCGCGCTGGCGGGCCCGGCGAGCGCGCTCACGCCGCGGCCCCTTCGAGCAGGGAGACGGCCTGCACGTCGCGCGCGGCGCGGATGCCGCTGACGACCCCGTCCTCGTGGAAGCCCCAGCCCCAGTACGCGCCGCAGTAGTGGGTGCGGTGGTGGCCGGCGACCTCGCCCCACCGCTGCTGCGCGGCGACGGCGCCGGGGGTGAACACGGGATGCTCGTAGGCGATGGTGCGCACGATCGTGTCGGGGTCGATGGCCTCGGTGCGGTTGAGGGTGACCAGATAGTCCCGCTCGGCATCCAGGTTCTGCAAGCGATTCATGTGGTAGGTGACCGTGGGCAGCGCGGCGGGCCCGTCGGGCAGGTGGTAGTTCCAGCTCGCCCACGCGCGCCGGCGGGCGGGCATGAGCGACGTGTCGGTGTGCAGCGTGACCTCGTTGGGCTGGTAGGCGAAGGCACCGACGACCTCCCGCTCCAGGGCGGTGGGGGCGGTGAGCAGGGCCAGCGACCGGTCGGCGTGGGTGGCGAGGATCACGTGGTCGAAGCGCTCGGCCTCCCCCTCGCCGGCCAGGATGGTGACGCCGTCCGCGTCACGGTCGATGCGGTGCACCGGCGTGGACAGGCGCACCCGGTCGCCCAGGGGCGCCACCAGCGCGCGGACGTAGGTGTGCGAGCCGCCAACGACGGTGCGCCAGCGCGGGCGCCCACGCAGGCTGAGCATGCCGTGGTTGTCGAAGAACTCGGCCAGGAACCGCGCCGAGAACGCGTCCATCGTGCCCGGGTCCGCCGACCACACCGCAGCGGTCTGGGGGACGATGAGCCGCTCCACGAAGCCGCGGGAGAAGCCCTGCTCCTGCAGCCAGACGGCCAGCGAGGGGTCGTCGTCGGACTCCAGCAGCTCGCGGGCGGCGCGGTGGAAGCGCCCGACGTCGAGCAGCATCCGGTGGAAGGAGGGGCGCAGCACGTTGCGCCGCTGGTCCAGCAGGCCGTTGACCGAGGTGGTCGCGTAGCTGAAGCGGCCGTCGTCGGCGCTGACGCCGAAGCTCATGTCCGACGGCTGGGAGGCGACGCCCAGCTCGGCCAGCAGCGCCTCGAAGTGCGGGTAGTTGCGCTCGTTGAAGACGATGAAGCCCGTGTCGACGGGCAGGTCGGTGCCGTCGCGGGCGCCGCCGGGGATGGTGATGGTGTTGGTGTGGCCGCCCGCGTACGGGGCCGCCTCCAGCACGGTGACGTCGTGCTCGGGATGCAGCAGATGGGCGGCGACCAGGCCGGAGACGCCGGCGCCGACGATGACGATCTTCATGCCTCTACATGCGAGGGATGTGGCGCCCGCGGATCACCCAATCGCGGGGGTTGGCCGACGCGCGCTGCGCGCGCGCCCGCCCGCGGGGTCAGGCGGGCGGCTCTTCCTTGATCGTCCAGTCCTCGACGAACACGATGTGCTCGGGGTTGACGACGATGCGCTTGCCGGTGCGCCGGGCCGGGATGAGGTCGCCCGCCCGCATGAGCGCGGCGACCTCATCGAGCGACAGATCGCTCACGAGCCATTCGGCGTCGGCCAGGACGAGGCGGCTTCCCATGGCGCGCAGCCTAGCCGCCCGCCTCTCACGAGGCCGCGCGCAGGGCGGCGGTGGAGCCCTGGCAGTCGTACAGGCCCGAGACCGCGCTGACCTTCTTGCACGTGTTCTGCACGGCGGTCATCACGTCCTTGGAGCCGACGCGGCTGTCGGTGGGCATCCCGCCGCCGCTGGAGTCGGTCAGCACCCAGCGGATCTGCCCGGCGTCGACGGCGTCGGCCAGCCAGGCGGCGGTGACCTGGCTCTCGCGGCCGGAGAAGCCGCCGATCGCCGCGACCTTCGCCCCGGAGGCGATGACCGAGCCGGCCGCGCCGGACTGGCTGGAGACGGCGACCGTGCCGCCGCCGTGCGCCTTGGCGTAGGCCAGGGCCTTGGTCAGCGACTGGGAGTTGCCGCCGAACATCCCGCCACCGGCGCCGCTGGGCGGGCCGCCGGCGGTGGCGCCGCCCGTGGCGCCGGTGGGC
>CAZXNX010000229.1:0-4763 GCA_964642225.1 uncultured Solirubrobacteraceae bacterium
CCCGTGGCCACGGCCAGCGCGCCGACGGCCACCGGCAGCCCGGTGGGTGGGACCGACCGGCTCGCGGTGCGCCGGGCCGCGCCGGGGGCGGCCAGCGCCGGATGCCAGATCAGGCCGGTCCGCGCCGTGTCGTGGTGGGCGACGACGACGAGCGTGGCGCGGCGCTCCCCACGCGCGGGGATGACGCCGACCGCGTTGCGCCCCTCGCCCTTGGGCAGGAAGCGACGCGTCCACTGGTTGCGCCCGCTGATCTCCAGTTCGTAGGAGGCCAGGGCGCCCAGCGCCAGGAGCCGGCCGGGCCAGCCGCCCAGGCGCGCGGCCAGCGCGATGGCCGCCCCGTGCAGCCCGTAGGCGCCCGTGTAGGTCGGCGCGTAGCGGAACGGCTCGGTGTGGGCGTCGGGCGCGCCCGACTCGCGCATCCGGGCCGCCACCCATTCGGCCGACGCCCGCTCCCCGGGGCCGGCGGAGTCCCGCGGGAAGGAGGCCAGGAACGCGATGTCCCGTGCCAGCGACGCGGTGCTCACGCGACGGGCCCGGACCAGTCGATCGGACCGGCGATGAGGGTGTGGCTGCCCAGCGGCCGGCCCAGGACGCGCCGCGCCTGGGCGGACGCGTCGAGCAGCGCCTCGAGGTCGACGCCCGTCTCGATCTCCATCTCGTGGAGCATCGACACGAGGTCCTCGGTGGCGATGTTGCCGGTCGCGCCCACCGGCACCGGGCAGCCGCCCAGCTCGCCGAAGCTCGACTCGAACGACGTCACGCCGGCCTGCAGCGCGGCCAGCACGTTGGCCAGGCCCTGGCCGCGCGTGTTGTGGAAGTGGGCGGTGAGCAGCACCTCGTCGCCCAGGGCGTCGCGGGCGCCGTCGAAGAACGTCCCGACCTGGATGGGGTTGGCCATGCCGGTGGTGTCGCCGAACCCGATCTCGCAGGCGCCGCAGCCGGCGAGCGTGCGGGCGAGGTCGTAGACGCGCTCGGGGTCGACGCGGCCCTCGTAGGGGCAGCCGAACGAGGTGGCGATGACGGCCTCCACGGCGAGGCCCTCGGCCAGGGCGCGCGGGATGACCTGCTCCAGCCCGGCCAGCGACTCGGCGACGGTGCGGTTGACGTTCTTGGCGTTGTGCGTCTCCGAGGCCGACAGGAAGACGCTGATCTCGTCGATGCGGTCGCGGTGGGCCAGCGCGCCGTCGAGGCCGCGCTCGTTGGGGACCAGGACGCTGACGCTCACCTCGTCGGGCAGCTCGACGGCCTCGAGCACCGCGGCGGCGTCGTGAAGCTGCGGGATCACGTCGGGCCGCACGAAGCTCGTGACCTCCATGCGCGTGATGCCGGTGCGGCCGAGCGCCTCGATCAGCCGCACCTTGTCGGCCGTCTCGATGATCTCGGGCTCGTTCTGGAAGCCGTCGCGGGGGCCGACCTCGCGGAGCTGGACCGCGGTGGGCAGGCCCGGGCTCACGTGCCGCTCCCGGCGGTGTCCGCGTGGGAGGCGACGTGGACCACCCGGCGCTCGTGGGTGCCGACGCCGATCGTGCGCTCCCCCTCCTTGACCTCGACGTCGAAGCGCAGCTTGCGCCCATCGACGACCTCGCGCAGCGTGGAGGTGGCGGTGCACGCGGCGCCCTCCAGCGCGCCGCCCACGTGCTTGACGCAGACCTCGAAGCCGACGGTCGCCGACCCCTCGGGCAGCTGGGGCTGCACGAGCATCGCGGAGGCGCCCTCCATCATGGCGATCATGCCCGGCGTGGACAGGACCCCCACGCCGATCGTGCCGCCCACGTCGGTGAGCAACGCGCCCTCGACGGTGAAGTCGTGCTGGTGGGTGATGCCCGGCTCCGGGCCGGTGGTGGTCTCTCCAGGCATGCCCCAAAACCTATACTCCGGCGGCCTATGGCTGATTCCGTCTCCATCATCGGCGGCTCCGGCGCGCTGGGCTTCGGCCTTGCCGCCCGACTCGCGACCGCCGGCATCCCGGTCATCATCGGCTCACGCAACCCGGAGCGCGCCGTCGAGGCCGCCGGTCGCGTGCTGGCCCTGGTGCCCGGCGCGTCGGTCACCGGTGTGGGCAACGAGGAGGCCGGCGCGGCCAGCGAGGTCGTCATCCTCGCCGTCCCGTTCCGCAACCAGTCCGAGACGCTGACCAACCTCAAGCCGGTCATGCGCGAGGGCCAGCTCCTGGTCGACACGACCGTCCCGCTCGCCGCCGCCGTGAGCGGCAAGGCCACGCGGATCCTCGGCGTGTGGCAGGGCTCGGCGGCCCAGCAGGCCCAGGAGATGGCCGCCGACGGCGTGCGCGTCGTCTCGGCCCTGCACTCCGTCGCCGCCACGCACCTCAGCGACCTGGAGCACGACCTCGCCGAGGACACCCTGGTCTGCGGCGACAAGAAAGCCGACCGAGAGCAGGTCATCGCGCTGCTGGAGCACATCCCCGGCCTGCGCGGCGTCCACGGCGGCCCGCTGGAGAACGCGCGCTACGCCGAGCAGCTCACCCCCCTGCTGATCGGCGTGAACATCCGCTACAAGACGTCGGCGGGCATCCGCTTCACCAACCTCCCCGACTGATGGCGGGAAGCGGCGCCGAAGGCCCCGTCGTCGTGCTGGCCGGGGGCACGGGCGGCGCCAAGCTGGCCCGCGGGTTCCTCGACGTGTGCGACGACCTCGTGGTCATCGCCAACACCGCCGACGACGTCGAGCTCTACGGCGCCTACGTCTCGCCCGACCCGGATCTCGTCTCCTTCTGGCTGGCCGACCAGATCGACGAGCGCGGCTGGGGCCTGGAGGACGACACCTTCAACGTGATGGACGGGCTGCGCGAGCTCGGCGTGGACGTGTGGTTCAACCTCGGCGACCGCGACCTGGCCGTCGGGCTGCGCCGCCGCCAGATCCTCGACGAGGGCGGGCGCCTGACCAACGCGCTGGACGACCTGGGCCGGGCGCTGGGCCTGCGCGCGCGGGTGCTGCCGATGACCGACGAGCCGGTGCGCACCCGCGTGCTGGCCGACGGCGCGTGGTGGCCGTTCCAGGAGTTCATGATCGTGCGCCAGCGCACCCCGCCGGCCGCCGTCATCGAGGACGTCGAGTTCGGCGGGATCGCCGCCGCGCGCCCCACCGCCGAGGTGCTCGAGGCGATCGCCACGGCGCGGGCGATCGTCATCGGCCCCTCCAATCCGATCATCTCGATCCTGCCGATCCTGGAGATCCCCGGGATGCGCGAGGCGCTGCGCGAGGCCGCCGCACCCGTGGTGGCCGTCTCCCCCATCGTCGCCGGGACGATCGTCAAGGGCCCCACCGAGCCGTTCATGGCCTGGGCGGGCCTGGAGCTGAGCGCTGCCGGCATCGCCGCCCACTACGCTGACGTGATCGACGCCGTCGTCTCCGACGAGGAGCCCCACCTCGATGGTCTGCCCGCACTGACCATCGACACACTGATGACCGACGCCCCCACCCGGGCGGCCCTGGCCGGGCGCGTCCTGGCCTTCGCCGACGAACTGCGGTCCGCGCCGTGAAGACCGTCGCCGTCGTCCCGGTCAAGCGGTTCGGCGCCTCCAAGACCCGCCTCGGCCCCTCCGGGGGCGGCCTGTCCGCGGGCACCCGCCGCGCGTTCACCGAGGCGATGATCACCGACGTGCTCATCGCCCTGCGGCGCACGCCCCAGGTCGACGTCACGCTCGTGGTCACCGGCGACCCCGCCGCCGTCGCGCTGGCCGGCGGGTACGACGCGCTGGTCGTCGACGACCCCGACGACGCCGGCCACAACCCGGCCGCGCGGATCGGCATCCGCGAGGCGCTGGCCGAGCACCAGGCCGAGCGCGTCCTGCTCGTCCCCGGCGACTGCCCGGCGCTGGACCCGGCCGACCTGGCCGACCTGCTCTCCCAGGGCCGCCAGGGCCCTTCGGTGGTCATCGTCCCCGACCGCCACGGCGACGGCACCAACGCCCTCGTCCTGACGCCGCCCGACGTGATGGGCCCGTCCTTCGGCCCGGGCAGCCGCGCCCGGCACGAGGAGGGGGCCGCCACCGCCGGCGCCGCGTGCCTGGTGGTGCCGGCCTGGTCGCTGGTCACCGACATCGACACGCCCGAGGACCTCGAGGTCCTGCGCGACAGCCTCGGGGATCGTCCCGGCGGCGCCGCGCACGTGCGCGGGCTGCTCGCGCGGCTCTCCCGCTTCGACACGTGAGCCGGTCCGTCTCGATCACCACGCTGGAGCACATCGGCGAGATCGAGCCGGGAACCGACCTGGCCGGCGCGCTGGCCGCCGCGCTGAGCGATCTGGCGCCGCGGGAGGGCGACATCGTGGTGGTGGCCCACAAGGTGGTCTCCAAGGCCGAGGGCGCCCTGGTGGCCCTGGCCGACGTCACCCCGGGCGCGCGCGCCGCCGAGCTGGCCACCCGTCTGGGACAGGACCCCCGCCACGTGCAGGTGGTCCTGGACCAGAGCAGCGAGGTGCTGCGCTCCGAGCGGGTCCTCATCACCCGCACCCACCACGGGTTCGTATGCGCCAACGCCGGCGTCGACGCGTCCAACGTGCCCGGCGCGGACACCGTCGTCCTGCTCCCCCGCGACCCCGACGCGTCCGCGCGGCGGCTGCGGGCGGCGCTGGGCGAGCGGTTCGGCGTCGCCCCCGCGGTGTGCATCACGGACTCCTTCGGCCGGGCCTGGCGCCACGGCCAGGTGGACGTGGCGATCGGTCTCGCCGGCCTGGCGCCGCTGGAGGACTGGCGCGGGCGCGACGACGCGCACGGCCGGCGCCTGCAGGCCACGTGGATCGC
>CAZXNX010000230.1:0-4759 GCA_964642225.1 uncultured Solirubrobacteraceae bacterium
CTCGCGACCCCACATCGCCGTCACCGGCGCCGGCGGCTTCATCGGCCTTGCCCTGGCCCGCCGCCTGCGCCAGGACGGGGCCACCGTGGTGGGGCTGGACATCGATCCGGCGGCCGCCCCGCGGGTCGAGGCGGCCGGCGCCACGTTCGCGGCCGTCGACACCACCGACCCGGCCGGCGTGCTCGCCGCGCTGGACGGCTGCGACGGGGTGATCCACACCGCCGCCAAGGTCACCGACTGGGGCCCGATGGCCGAGTTCGTGCGCATCAACGTCGGCGGGACCCGCACCGTGCTCGAGGCCGCCGAGGCGGTCGGCGTCCAGCGCGTGGTGCACGTCTCCTCGGTCGCCACCTGGGGCTACGACTTCACCGAGGACCTCACCGAGGACGCGCCCCCGCGCGTCAGCGGCGCGCCCTACGCCGACACCAAGGCCGCGTCCCACCAGCTCGCGCTCCACCACGGCGCGGCCGTGGTGCGCCCCGGCGACGTCTACGGCCCCGGGTCGATCCCGTGGATCATCCGGCCGCTGCAGACGCTGCGGGAGCGCAAGTTCGTCCTCCCCGGCCGCGGCGAGGGCATCATGACCCCGGTCTACGTCGACGACCTCGTCGACTGCATCGTGCGGGCCCTCGTGCACCCCGACGCCGGCGGCGTGGCGGTCACGGCGTGGGACGGCGTGCCCATCACCGCCGCGGACTTCTTCGCATTCCACGCCCGGATGCTCGGGCGCGACGGGGTGCCGACGCTCCCCGCGCCGCTCGTGCGGGCCGGCGCGCTGGCCGAGGAGCTGCGGGCCCGCGCCCTGGGCCAGGTGCCCAGCGTGACGCGGCAGTCCCTGGTCTACATCTCCCGCCGGGCCGTCTATCCCAACACCCGCGCCCGCACGCTCCTGGGCTGGGAGCCGCAGGTCCCGCTGGCCGAGGGCATGGCCCGCAGCGAGGAGTGGGCCCGCGCCGAGGGCCTGCTGGGCTGAGCGCCCGGCCTGCTCAGTCGCCGGATCGCCCGCCCGCCTCGGCGACCAGGGCCGCGATGAGCCGGCTCTCCTCATCCGCTTCGGGATGCCACTGCACACCGAGGGCGAAACGCGCCTGCGGGATCTCGATCGCCTCCGGCAGCGCGTCGTCGGTCGACCAGCCGGTCACCGTGAGGCCCTCGCCGACCCGGTCGATCGCCTGATGGTGGTGCGACAGCGTGGTGTGGAGCTCCTCGCCGGCGGCCCGGGCGGCAAGCGAACCGTCGAGCAGCCGCACGTCGTGCTCGGATCCGACGAACGATCCCGGCTCGCGCAGATGGTCGCGGGTGCCGAGATGGTCGGGCAGGTGCTGGATGAGGTCGCCGCCCCGCGCCACGTTCATGATCTGCATCCCACGGCAGATCCCCAGGAAGGGCAGATCGCGCTCCAGCGCCCGCCGCGCGAGCGCCACCTCGAAGGTGTCGCGCTCGGGCGTGACGTGGACGACCGACGTGTGCCGCTCGTGGCCGTAGCTGGCCGGATCGACGTCGGTTCCGCCGGCCAGGATCAGCGCGTCGAGCAGGTCGAGGATCTCGTCGGGGTCGGTCTCCCCGCGCGGGTCTGGCGGCACGAGCAGCGCCAGCCCTCCGGCCCGCTGCACCGATTGGACGTAGTTGAGCGGGAGCAGCGCGGCCGGCACGTCCCACGCCCCCCAGCGGGCCTGTTCGACGGCCGTGCACAGCCCGATGACGGGGCGGGACACCCGGTCATCGTACGGGAGCGGATAGGTGACCTCCTGGGTGCCCCTTCGTTCCATAGTGTTCGTCCCATGAGCGAGTTCCACCTGGCCCGCGCCTACGACACGGTCAACGTCTGGCGCGCAGGCGCTGCGGCCAAGATCGAGCTGAACCGGCCCGAGACCATGAACGCGTGGAACCGTCAGTTCGGCCTGGATCTCCTCAACGCCATCGAGCAGGCGTCCGGCGACGACGAGGTGCGCGCCGTCCTGATCACCGGGTCCGGCCGGGGCTTCTCCTCGGGCGCCGACCTCAAGGACATGGGCATGCAGGACCTCACGCCCGAGGGCCGCCCCGACGTCTACAAGGTGCTCACCGAGCGCTACCACCCGATCATCACCGGCATCCGCGAGATGCCCAAGCCGGTCGTCGCGGGGGTCAACGGCCCGTGCGTCGGCATCGGCCTGTCGCTGGCGCTGGCCGCCGACCTCGTGGTGGCCCGCCGCTCCGCCTACTTCCTCCTGGCCTTCGTCAACATCGGGCTCGTGCCCGACGGCGGCTCCTCCCTCTTCGTCCCCTCCCGGGTGGGCCTGGCGCGCGCGACCGAGATGGCGATGCTGGGCGAGCGGGTCGGCGCCGAGCAGGCGCAGGAGTGGGGGCTCATCAACCGGGCGATCGACGACGACGCGTTCGAGGACGAGGCCGCCGCGCTGCTGCAACGGCTGGCCGACGGCCCCACCGCGTCGTACGCCGGCACGAAACGTCAACTCAACCACTGGCTCTATACGCGCATGGACGAACAATTGGAGCTGGAAGCACGTATCCAGCAGGAAATGGCGGGATCCGCCGACTTCGTGGAGGGCGTCGCCGCCTTCACGCAGAAGCGACCGGCGGCCTTCGGAGGACGATGATGCGCAGGCTTGACGCCAGAATCCGCCGGTCCGTGGATACACTCCCGACCGTCGTGCATACGGATCACCTCTCCTCCTCGCGCCGCCGCCTGTTCACGCTGGCGCTGACCACCGTCCTCGCCGCCGCCCTGGTGCTCGCACCCTCGGCCCTCGCGGACGGCCTGGTCCCCGAGAGCGGTGGCTCGCCGAACGCCGACAAGATCAGCGATCTGTACTTCTACATCCTGATCGTCGCCGCGATCGTCTTCGTCGGCGTCGAGGGCGCCCTGATCTGGTGCATCGTCAAGTACCGCCGCAAGAAGAACCCGGTCGCCGACCAGATCCACGGCAACACCAACCTGGAGATCGGCTGGACCGTCGGCGCGGCGCTCATCCTCGTCGTGCTCGCCACCATCACCTTCGTGATGCTCCCGGGCATCCGCAACCCGCCGAACTCCTCGGCGTCCGGCCTGAACCTCAGCGCCCCGCGCTACCTGGTGAAGAACGGCGGCGAGCAGCCGCCCAACGGCCGCTCCCTGAACATCGCGGTCACCGGCCAGCAGTACGTGTGGCGGTACACCTACCCCGACGGCGACGACAACGCGCTCAACAACGTGTTCGCCTACGAGCAGATGGTCGTCCCCACCGACACCACCGTCACCCTGACGATCCAGGCCCAGGACGTGGCCCACTCCTGGTGGATCCCCAAGCTGGGCGGCAAGTTCGACGCCATCCCCGGCTACACGAACCACACCTGGTTCAAGATCTCCAAGCCCGGCGTCTACAGCGGGCAGTGCGCCGAGCTCTGCGGCCGCAACCACGCCAACATGGTCGCCTCGGTCCGCGCCGTGACCCCGGCGCAGTACCGCGTCTGGTACGCCCTGAAGGGCAAGTCGATCGTCGCCGCCAACGCCGCCGCGGCCAAGCAGCGCAACACGGTCGGCAACCCGCGCAGCGAGGCCAAGGTCGCCACCCCGGCGGTCAAGACGCCCGCCGCGCCCACCCAGACCGCCGCGATCGACGCCAAGAAGCTCTTCGTCGCCGGCAAGGGCCAGGCAACCGCCTGCGGCGCCTGCCACACCCTGGCCGCCGCCGGGACCAACGGCAAGGTCGGGCCCAATCTCAACCAGGCTCTCAAGGCCGATGACCAGGCGGCGATCAAGGAAATGATCGTGAATCCCAACAAGGAGATCGCGAAGGGGTTTGCCGCGGGCGTCATGCCGCCGTCGTACGGAACGACTCTGACGCCGGCGGAGATCGACGCACTCGCCGCCTACATCTTCAAGAACACGAGATAGCAAGCGCTCATGGCCACTGAACAGCTCATCGCCCCCAAGACCGCGGTCCCGCAGATCGTCGCCCACGAGGTGCCGGTCAAGCAGACCGGCTGGATGTCGTGGCTCACGACGACCGATCACAAGAAGATCGGGATCCTCTACATCGTCACGACGTTCGTGTTCTTCCTCATGGGAGGCATCGAGGCGCTGCTCATGCGCCTGCAGCTGAGCTCGGCGGACAACACGCTGATCTCGGCCAGCACCTACAACGCGCTCTTCACGATGCACGGGACGACCATGGTCTTCCTGTTCGTGGTGCCGATGATGGCGGGCCTGGGCAACTACTTCGTGCCGCTCATGATCGGCGCGCGGGACATGGCCTTCCCGAAGCTCAACGCGCTGTCCTACTGGCTGTTCCTCGCCGGCGGCCTCGTGTTCTACGGCTCGGTGTTCTTCAACCCGCCGGAGTGCGGCTGGACGTGTTACGCCCCGCTGTCGGAGTCGGTCTACTCCCCCACCGGCGGCGTCGACGCCTGGATCTTCCTCATCCACCTCACGGGCATCAGCTCGCTGGTGGGCGCGGTCAACTTCTACGCGACGATCGTCAACATGCGTGCGCCCGGCATGGGCTGGGGCCGTCTGCCCCTGTTCGTGTGGACGATCCTCGTCTACGCCGTGCTGCTCGTGCTCGCGCTGCCCGTCGCAGCCGGCGCCGTGACGCTGCTGCTCACCGACCGCCACTTCGGCACCCACTTCTACGACCCCACCAGCGGCGGCTCGCCCCTGCTGTGGCAGCACCTGTTCTGGTTCTTCGGGCACCCCGAGGTCTACATCATGGTGCTGCCGGGCTTCGGCATCATCTCCGAGGTCATCCCGGTCTTCGCCCGCAAGCCGATCTTCGGC
>CAZXNX010000231.1:0-4744 GCA_964642225.1 uncultured Solirubrobacteraceae bacterium
GTTCAGCACGTGGCGGGTGCGCTTGTACTCCGCCAGCTGCGCCTTCTCGATCTTCTCGGCCGTCTTCTGCTCCGACTTGACGTCCTTGGTCGCGTTGACGATCAGGACCTTCTGCTTCTTGACCTCGGCGTTGGCGTTGTCCAGGTCGGAGTTCGTCGTGACGGCCCAGATGCCCAGGCCGATCGCGACCAGACCGAGCACGATGGCCACGATCATCCAGATCTTCGTCTTCTTGGCCTGCTGCGCAAGCGGATCGGGCTGCGCGGGGGACGGCCCGGGTTGGGCCGGGGGGTCGGCGGGAGTGGCCATGTCAGTGCACCTCGGGAAGGGGGAACGGCGGACGCGGCCAGCCTATCGCTACGCCACCGGCGCGCCGTTGGCCGTCAGCGTGACGTCGATGTTGCCCCGGGTGGCGTTGGAGTACGGGCAGATCTGATGGGCGGCGGCGACGAGCTGCACGGCCTGCTGCGCGTCGGTGACACCCGACAGCGTCACGTCGAGCCCGACGGACAGCTTGAAGCCGCGCTCCTCGGTGGGGTGCAGCGACACGGCGCTGTCGATCGACACATCACCCAAGTCCACCTTGTGGCGGCGGGCGGCGGCGCCCAGCGCGCCCTCGAAGCAGGCCGCGTAGCCGACCGCGAAGAGCTGCTCGGGGTTGGTGCCGGCCTCCTCGCCGCCCATCTCGGCGGGCAGGCGCAGGTCGACGACGAGGGCGCCGTCGGACGTCTCGCCGTGGCCGTTGGCACGGCCGCCGTCGACGTGGGCCTTGGCGGTGTACAGCACCTTGCTCATTGGGTCTCCTGGGAATCGCGGGCCACGAACGCTACTTCAGCGCCGTGGCGCGACCACGACGTGCTCGACCTGGATCTGCCGCTGGCCGTGGCTGCCGCGGTACACCGGACCGGCCCCGGCGGCCCAGTCGCCCACGCGCGGGTCCCGGGCCGGGCGCAGCGCCTTGGAGATGTCGAGCACGGTCACCCCCGGGAAGGTGATCGAGGCGCGGCTGCCCAGCACGAGGTGCAGGTCGCCGTCCCCGTCCGGGTCGACCGACTCGAGATAGAGCACGCGCCCCGATCCGGCCGCGCAGTTCGCCGCGTCCGCCGGGCAGCGCGGGGCCGAGACCAGCGCGAGGGCGACGACGAGGACGGGGCCGAGGAGGGAATAGGCGCGCATGCGTCGGCCAATGGTGGCGCATGTGTGTCCGGACCTGGCATGCTCCTCGATCCGTCGGCGGTGTCACCTCGGAGGGTGCGTCCAGTGCGTCAGAGTCCAGCCCGGTCCATCGTCGCGTGCCTCGCCGTGTGCGGAATCCTCGCCGCGGCCGGGTCGGCGCAGGCGGCCAGCCCGGTCATCACGATCGATTCCTCGCCCCTGGCGGACAAGCCCGCGGTCGCGGTCGCGCCGGACGGGACGGCCCACATCGCGTGGCAGCGCGGCTCCGGGGACTCCACCCTCGGCGACGAGCTTCACTACTGCCGGCTGCCCCGTGGCGCCAAGGGATGCGACCGGCAGGAGACGTTCGTCCCCGACGACGGCAAGTCCTTCGGCAGGGTCAGCGTGCTCGCCCGCGACGACGGGCGCATCCAGATCGTCGAGGGCCGCTGCTGCTTCTCCGATGACCGCACGATCCTCGTCGAGTCCCCCGACGGCGGCAGCACGTTCTCCGCGCCCCGCCAGATCGGCACCACCGAGGGCGGGGACGCGATCGCGGGCCCGGGCCCGAACGCGATCACCGCCACCCAGGGCGGCGCCGCCTCGGGGCGCTCGGTCGCCGTGCAGGTGATGGCCACCGACGCCGGGGTCACGAGCGCGGTCGCGAACCTCGAGGACGGCGACGGGCGCTGGTACCCGGGCGGCGTGGGCCTCATCGACTCGTCGACGCCGATCTTCGCCTACGGCGACCTCACCAACACCTACATCCGCCGCTTCGACGCGACCAAGCCGAACTACAACGACGGGGCCAGCTGGCTGCCCTCCACCACGATCCCCAACGAGGACGAGGGCCGGATCGTCACCGGCAGCGCCGGCACCTACGTGATGACGCGCACCGTCAACGCCAAGCGGGTGGGGACCTACCGGGTCCGCCGCGTCTCGCAGACCGACGGCACCCTGGGCGAGCCCACGAACGCCAGCGACTCCGGCGACCCGATCTTCGCCACCATCGCCGCCGACCAGGGCAACGGCCTGACCTCGGTGTGGACCGTGCCCAGCGGCGGGGACGGCGCGCCGATCTACGCCCGGGGCGCCCCGAACGGGGGCGCCTTCTCCAAGACCGGGATCCTCGTCACCAAGGCGCCGGCCTTCAACCTGAAGGCGGCCACCGCCCCGGACCACGGCGGCTTCGTCGTGTGGGACGGCAACTCCGCCGGGAAGGTCAGCGCCGCCGCGATCCCGGCCGGCGGCGTCACGCCCACCAAGAACCCCGGGGGCACCGGGGCCGGCTGCACCACCGATCCCAAGACGATCAGGAAGGACGTCGTCGCCACCGTCTCCAACGGCTGCTGGAACAGCCTGGGCGGCAGTCGCTTCGACACCGTCGGGGACGTCAACGTCAACGGCATCACGTTCGCCACCGACGGCAAGAAGACGAAGGTCACGATCGACACGGCCAAGCACACCATCAAGGCCGACAGCGGCGTGGTGGAGAAGGCGGGCTCGATCGTCCTGGCCAAGGACGCCGTCACCTGGGACCTCGACACCGGCCCCAAGACGTTCGACCACCTGGAGAAGGCGGGTACCGGCGGCAAGCCGATCCTCCTGTTCGACTTCCCGGTGGTCGGCCAGGCCGACGTCACGTTCGTGGCCGGCGGCGCCAAGGTCGGCGTGAACATGCAGATGCCCAAGCCGTTCGACTCCGTGACGGGACGCTCGGTGCTCTCCATCGCGCCCGGCGTCGGCCTCAAGCGCGAGGGCACGTCGATCCACGTGACGAACGCCTCGATCGGGCCGTTCGTGATCCGGCAGCTCGATGTGACGTTCAACGCCGGGCTGTCGACCTTCGTCGGGCAGGCCAAGTTCGTGCTGCCCCCGGACGGTGGCGAGATCGACGCCGGCTTCGCCTTCAAGGACGGGTCGCTGGAGGCCATCAACGCCTCCGTCATCGGCGTCGAGCCGCTGCCCTTCCCCATCACCCCGACGGTGTGGCTCAAGGCGGTGGGGTTCAGCTACAGCAAGGTCGGTGGCTTCCGGATCGGCGGCGGCGCCCAGTTCGACTTCCCCACCCGCGAGGGCCCGTTCGAGCTCGACGCGCTGGGCAGCCCTCCGGGGACGGGCGGCGGCTTCGAGTTCTTCATCCCCTCCGGCAAGAGCTACGCGGACATGACGCTCGCCGCGCGCCTGAAGGTGTTCGGCCTGGACATCGGCGGCTTCGTCGGGACGTTCCGCACCACCGGCCTGTTCTGGTTCAACGCGGACCTGTCGATCGGCGTGCCCGGCGTGGTCGGCATCTTCGGCACGGCGGCCGGCAAGTTCGACCTGCCGCAGAAGTCCTTCTACGCGAAGGGGATGATCGAGGCCTGCGTGCTGCTCTGCATCGGCGCCGAGGCGACCGCCTCGAACATCGGCGTGTCGGTGTGCCCGGTGCTCGAGTTCGGGATCGACCCGCTGAGCTTCAAGCTGACGTTCCTCGTCGGCTACAAGTTCAAGGGCGGGCTGACCGCGGGCGCCGGCTGTGACCAGGGTCCGTTCCTGCCGGCCGCGTCCGGCGCGCCCCCGACGGGCACGGGCTCCGACGCGAAGGTCACGCTGAAGGCGGCCGACATCGTCCAGGTGCCACCACCCGCGGACGACCCCTACACGATCGGCATGGAGATCCAGGGCAACGGCGGCCTCCCGGCCGTGCGGATCACCGACGTCCTCAGCGGCCAGACGATCGTGCAGAGCGACCCGTCCGACCCGACCAAGCCGGTGCAGCAGGGCGACGTCGTCCTCGTCCCCAACGCCTCCACCAACTCCGTGCGCCTGATCGCGCTGCGACGCGACGACGCCTTCCAGTTCGGCACGGAGTGGCGCATCGAGCAGGCGGGCGGCGCCCCCATCGCCTTCCGCCGCGCGGCCCCGAACGGCGCCCGCAACGCCAATGGCACCCGGGCGACGGTCTCCGGGATCAGCTTCGCCCGCGAGTACGCGGAGACGAAGGTCACGGCGCGCCTGGGCGGCTCGGGCCGCAAGCGGACGATCAGCTACACGGCCACCAACCTCGCGGGACCCGGGCGCACGGTCGAGTTCGTCGAGGTCGGCGCCCGGGGCGACGACGGCGCCGCCAAGGTGCTGGGCACCACGAAGCAGGCGAAGGGGAAGCTCTCCTTCACCATCTTCGACGGCCCGGCCGGCCTGCGGCGCATCGAGGCCCGCGTGCGCAACTACGACGGGCTCGCGGTCGACTCCCAGACGGTGGCCAGCTACCGCGCCCCGGGCCCCGTGCTGCCCACCCGGGCCACGCGGATCCGCCTCAAGCGCGACGCCAAGGGGCGTCTGAAGGTGACGTGGAAGGGCACCTCCGGGGCGGCCCGCCGCGTGGTCTTCGTGACGGTGGCCGACGGCCGGCGCCTGCGCTTCGACGTGAAGAAGACGACGGTGACGATCCCCGGCGTGGACAAGAAGGAGAAGGTCACGGTGAAGATCCGCGGCCTCACGAGGCTGGGCCGTGAGGGCCCGGCGGCGACGGCGCGGCGCTAGCGCGCGGGTGCGGCGCCGGCCAGCAGCCAGGCGATCGTCGCCTGGTGCTCGACGCTGCGGGCCA
>CAZXNX010000232.1:0-4743 GCA_964642225.1 uncultured Solirubrobacteraceae bacterium
CACCACGCAGTATTCGCTCGACCGGGTGGTGCGGGCGAGTGCGACGGGGGATGCGGTCGCGCCGTTGCCGTTGAGCATTGCGGGTGAGCTTCGGGGGCCGTACGGCATTGCCCGGTCTGGTGCAGGGGTCGTTCTGGCGGACGCCACCTCTACCCGGTACGTCTCAGCGGACGGCGTGCAGACGGGCGCTGTCGCTGGCGGGTTTCCGCTTCCGGGACCGCCTTCCTCGCTTGCGGTGGTCGGATCTGAGGTGTTCGCGCCCTTTGCTCAGTCGCTCTACCGGCTTGCGGCGGCGGGGCCACAGTTCATCCGCACCTTCGGCAACGGAGATGGGCGGATGGGGCAGAGTCCCATCGGCGGAGTCGATCCCGGATGGCCTGGCACCGTCTGGGTCGCAGACACCCTGGACAGGCAAGTCGTCTTGGCGAACACGTCCGACGGTGACGACGTCCTGACCTGCAGGGCGCCGTCTGACGTATCCGACGTGGCCCGCTCCGGATCCACCGTGTTCGGCGTCCGCGGGACGAACGTCACGGTGTGGCAGCTCGTTGCCGGCGGCGGATGTCGCAGCCGGGTCACCGTCGCAATCCTGTCCGTGCGGCGGACGTCTGTGTCACGCACCGCGGTGCGATACCGGCTCCGAGCATTCTTCCCAACATCGACCCCGGGCGCCGTCGAGCTGCAACCGGCATGGGCAACGTTGGCCGGCTCCAAGAACGATTGCCGCACGGTTCCGGTGCGAGCGCGATGCCACCTGGGACAAGCTGTGCCAACCGATGGGGCGCCGGCTACCCTCACCATCCGGATGCCCCGCTCTCCTCGCCACGTCTGCCGCAAGCTCGTGGTGCGAGTCCTCACGAACGACGGCTGGGCGCTGGCCACGGCCCAGCGCAAGGTCTGCAGCTGACCCCGGAGGCGGCGGCCCGCTTGGGCGGTGGGCCTCTTGACACCGCCCAGCCCGGGCACCGTCAAGGCCCGGTACTCCTCCCGTCCCACGCGAACGCGGAGCGCTTGATGAGGCGGCTTCCTCGCCCCGGCGAGGTTTGCGTCGCTACCGTGCGCCCGGGCTGGACGCCGGTGGCCAAGGCGCGCTGTAGGCCTTCCCTGCAAGGGTCCAGGTCACTGTCTGCCCGTCCGTCGTCAGGTCCCGGATGTTGCGGTCAGGCGCGTCGGGGACGACACCAGCGTCGACGGTCGAGATGCAGCTCGGGCACGGCCCGCCAAGGTCAACGGCCTGTACGCGGTCGGTCTCCGTCTGATGCCGGGAATCTCCTGCGGTTTTTGATGAACGCCAGCCGGGTTCCGCTCGCGGCGAAACCATGCAGGTAGCCGCCACTGCCAAAGTCCCACGACTGGATCCGCTCCAGGAGCTTGGTGTTCGGGACAGCCGTCATACACGACCACCATTCGCCGGTTGAGCCATCCGAATACACGTCTCCGGCGGGAGTCGGCCAAGGGGTATCCCGGGCGAAAATCACGAGGTCCGGGGTCCGAAAGACAGCAGCAGCGCCATCGACCTTCAGACAGCGAGTCGGCGAAGCGACCCGGACCGTGACGACCGTGCCGTGCCGGCGCGTTGTGCCCGGCCGAACCGACTGGCGGATCACCACGGCAGACACGCCCGCCCGTGCAGCTCCTCGGAGAACCTGGGACCCGCATCCCGCCGCCGCGAGGGTGCGACGTGCCTTGGTGGCCGAGAAGGTGACGAGGCCTGGAACGACACACTTCGGCTTCGTCCTGGCGGCTTGAACCGTAGCCGCCCCAGGCGTCGCTACCACGCAAAGACAGGCCGCAGCGAGGACTCGCAGAGTGGTCACGTCATTGGAACGCCGGGCAGAAGGGAAAGTTGCTGGCATGGCCCACCGCCATGCGCGACCAGCGGCAGCCCACCGCTGACAGGAGATCGCTCGATGTCAACCGCTCGCGCATCGGCGTAACGCAGGGACCTTGGGCCAGTACGTGCGCAACCCGCCAACCCCCGGGGTGATGGTGCCTCTTCAGCGGGACGTCGTGGAAGCGCGAGGGACGAGCGATTCGACCTTGCGGAGCGATGCCGCCGGCCCGCGCCCTCCCAGCGCTACGCGACGAGGGCCCGGCCGACCGCGTCGACGTTGCCGGCGCCCAGGACGAGCACCAGGTCGTCGGGGCGCAGGCGGGGTTCGAGGACGCGTGCCGCCTCGTCGCGATCGGGGAGCCAGTAGACGGTCTTGCCGGGGGCGGCGTCGACCACGGCACCGGCGATCGTGCGCCCGTCGATGCCGGGGAAGTCCTCGGCGCGCTCGCGGGCCGGGTAGACGTCGAGCACCGCCACCACGTCGGCGAGCGCCAGCGCCTCGCCGAAGCGGCGCGACAGCCGCTGGGTTCGGGAGTACAGGTGGGGCTGGAAGATCGCCACGAGCCGGCCGGGGTTCAGGGTGCGGGCCGCACGCAGGGTGGCGGCCACCTCGGTGGGATGGTGGGCGTAGTCGTCGACGACATGGGCGCCCGCGGCGGTGTGCCCGAGGGTCTCGAAGCGCCGGCCCGCACCCTGGAAGTCGGCCAGGGCGGCGATGGCGCGGTCCAGGTCGGCGCCGGCCAGGCGGCAGGCCTCCAGCGCGGCGGCGGCGTTGCGGGCGTTGTGGGCGCCGGGCACCGACAGCGCCACCTCGCGGTCGCGCCAGGTGAACCGCACGCCCTGGGGCCCCAGCTGCGGGTCGGGGACGTCGTAGGGGATCGTCTCGCCGTCGGCGGGGTCGCGCAGCGCCAGCACGTCCGGGCGGTCCCACAGGATCGCGTGGGGCGCGCCGTGCAGGAAGGTGCGGAACACCTCGCGCACCTCCTCCAGCGAGCCGTAGGTGGCGTGGTGGTCGAGCTCGACGTTGGTGACGACGGCCACCTCGGTGTCCAGGGCGAGCATCGAGCGGTCCGACTCGTCGGCCTCCACCACCAGCCACTCCCCCGTCCCCCACTCGGCGTGGCGGCCGGTGGCGCGCAGGGCGCCGCCGATGAGGTAGCCCGGGTCCAGGCCGGCCCCGCGCAGCGCGTGGGCGGTCATGGCGGTGGTGGTCGTCTTGCCGTGGGCGCCGGAGATCGAGATGGTGCGGCGCAGCGCGCTGAGCTCGTGGAGCAGATCGGCGCGCGGGTGCACGGCGAGGCCGCGCTCGCGGGCCGCCACCACCTCGGGGTTGTCGGCCGGGACGGCGGTGGAGACGATCAGCTCCACGTGGTCGCCCGCGGGGACGTTGGCCGCGTCGTGGCCGGCCGTGACGGCCAGGCCCTCAGCGCGCAGGCGC
Source organism: uncultured Solirubrobacteraceae bacterium (assembly GCA_964642225.1). Lineage (GTDB taxonomy): Bacteria > Actinomycetota > Thermoleophilia > Solirubrobacterales > Solirubrobacteraceae > JBBQCW01. The sequence goes on from CAZXNX010000232.1 coordinate 3,273, forward strand.
TCCAGCGCGGGCGAGGCGGCGCGGTCCGAGCCGGTGACGGTGGCGCCGAGCTGGGCGGCCACGTGGGCCCACCCGCTCATGCCGGCACCGCCGACCCCCACGAAATGCAGGGCGCGTCCGTTCCAAGGGCGTTCTTCGGGCATGGGCGCTCAGGCTACGGCAGGACGGCGGCGCCCATCACCGCGGGGCGCACGATCGACGGGGCCTTGGGGATGTACGTCGACTCGTGCTCCACCCGCAGGCCCGCATCGCGCAGCGTCGTGACCGTCGAGCGGTTGCACCGGCAGCCGTGGCCGACGCGCTTCCACGCCGGGTCCCATCGGTCCTGGCGGCGGGCCAGCTCCGGATCGTCCGGGGAGCGCACGTGCTCGAGGAAGAGGAGCTGACCGCCGGGGGCCAGCACCCGGCGGATCTCGGCGACCGCGGCCGCCGGGTCCCGCACCGTGCACAGCACCAGCGTGCTCACCACCGTGTCGACGCTCCCGTCGGGGACGGGCAGGGCCTCGGCCGGGGCGACCAGGACGGTGGCGTCGCGGCCGGCGGCCGCCGAGCGCAGCCGGCGGGCCATCGGCTCCTCCGGCTCGCACAGGGTCAGCGTGCCGACCGCCTCCGGGTAGTGGGCGAGGTTCAGCCCGGTGCCGGCGCCGATCTCCAGGGTGCGGCCGCGGGCCCGGGCCAGCAGCTCGCCGCGCATCCGCGACAGCCCGTGCTCCTCGGACGCCTGCATGACGGAGTCGTAGTAGCGGGCGAAGATCCCGCCCCAGATGTTCATGCGCGTGCTCCTTCCCGGGCTGCCCCGAGGATCTCGTCGGCGATGTCGCGGGCTGCGCCGGGACGGGCCAGCGACGCGGAGGCGGCGGCCATCGCGGCCAGGCGGGCGGTGTCGTCCAGCAGCGCCCGCACCTCGGCGGAGAGGCGCGAGGGGGTCAGCTCGGCGTCCGGCACCACCACGGCGGCCCCGGCCTCCTGCATCCAGCGGGCGTTGGTGGTCTGGTGGTCGGCCGCGGCGTGCGGGTACGGGACGAGGATGGCCGGCACGCCGTGGGCGGCGATCTCGAACACCGAGCCGCCGGAGCGGCCGACGGCGAGGTCCGCGGCGGCGAGTGCCTCCCCGAACGGGCTGATGTAGGAGCGCAGGTCGTAGCCGGGGCGGCGCACGCGGGGCCGCAGACCGGGCTCGTCGCGGGTGCCGGCCGCGTGCAGGACCCGGAAGGGGGCGTCGCCCAGCCCCTCGATCGCCGCCTCGTTGATCGACCGGGCGCCGAGCGAGCCGCCGAACACGAGCACGCACTGCTCGTCAGCGGCCAGGCCGAAGGCGGCGCGGGCGGCGCCGCGGTCGGTGAAGGGCGGCGGGACGGGCCGGCCGGTGACGCGGTAGCGCGCGCCGGTGCGGCCCTCGAGCGGGAAGGCCAGGCAGACCCGCCGGGCGAAGCGGGCCAGCACGCGGTTGGTGATGCCGAGATGGCTGTCG
>CAZXNX010000233.1:0-4708 GCA_964642225.1 uncultured Solirubrobacteraceae bacterium
GGGCTGGGGGGCGAGCGTCACGCGGATCGTGCCGGCGGCCGGGAGCGGCGCGCTGAAGGCGTAGTTGCCGTCGGGGGCCACCGGCGTCCGGTCGATGGTGCGGTAGCGCCCGCCGTGGCGGCGGAACTGCAGGAGCGCGCGGCGCTGGTCGCCCACGCCGGTGACGCGACCCTGCACCTCGATGGGGCGGCCCCAGCCGGGCGAGGAGTCGGCGACGGCCACCTGGAAGTTCACCGGGTAGGCGGTCGAGGCCACCGTGTCCGTGCCCGGGCGGGCGGCCGACGCCGTGTCGGCGGGGGAGGACGACGAGGAGCCGCACCCGGTCGCGGCGGCGGCGAGGGCGAGCAGCGGCAGGAGGAGCAGGCGCAGGGACGGCGGGCGCATCCCCCGGGACGGTAGTGGACGACCGCGGCCGTCAGCGCCGCCCCGCGGTCACGGGGAGACGCGGATGACGTGCACGCCGCCGAAGCCCAGCCGGTTGGCGGTGGCCCCGGCCAGGTCGAACTCCCGGCCGGCCACGTAGGGGCCGCGGTCGATCACCGGCACCCGCACCTGCCGGCCCCGGTAGCGGATCGTGATCTGCGTGCCGCACGGCAGCGTCTTGTGGGCCACGCCCTGCTGCGCACGCCCCAGGACGCCGCCGCAGGCCAGCGGCAGGTCGTAGTCGTCGAAGCGCGAGGCGACCGCGTCGCGGAAATGGAGCTCGCCGGAGGAGCCGCACCCCTTGGCGATCAGCAGCCCCGCGAGCAGCAGGACGAGGAGCAGCACGGCGAGGTGACGCAGGCCGTCGGCCCGCCGCGCGATCGTCTCCCTCATGGCCGGGGACGCTAACGGCGCCCCCGGACCCCTGCCCGGCCTATTCGCCGTCGGGGAAGTCCGTCTCCCGCGAGACCTGCTCCCACGCCTTCCACGTCTCGATCCGCTGGTCGTACGTGCGCAGCGCGGTGTCGTAGGCCATGTTGCCCATCAGCAGGCGCAGCGGCGGGTCGTCCTGGTCGACGAGCTGCAGCAGCGCGGCGGCGGCCCGCACCGGGTCGCCCGCCACACTGTTCTGGTTCATGCCCTCGAAACGGGCGTAGATCGGGGCGTACGGCTCGCTCGGCTCCGAGTGCACCGAGCTGGCGTTGTTCCACTTGGTCCGGAAGCCGCTGGGCTCGACGTTGGTGACGCGCACGCCGAACCCCTTCACCTCGCGCGACAGCGCCTCGCTGAAGCCCTCCAGCGCCCACTTGCTCGCGTGGTAGAGGCCCAGGCCGGGGAACGCGGCGACCCCGCCGATGCTGGAGATCTGGATGATGTGGCCGCTGCCCTGCTCGCGCAGGTGGGGGAGGGCCGCCTGGGTGACCCACAGCGCGCCGAAGACGTTCGTCTCGATCTGCGCGCGGGCCTCCTCCTCGGTGACGTCCTCGATCACGCCGAAGTGCCCGTACCCGGCGTTGTTGACGACGATGTCCAGCTTCCCGAACGCGTCGACGGCGGTGGCGATCGCCTCGGCGACCCGCGCGCGGTCGGTCACGTCGAGGGCCACCGCCCGCAGCGTGTCGGGGTACTGCGCGACGAGGTCGTCGAGGGTGGCCGGGTTGCGCGCGGTGGCCACCACGCGGTCACCCCGCTCCAGCGCGGCTTCGGTGAACACGCGGCCGAAGCCGCTGGAGGTGCCGGTGATGAACCAGGTACGGGGGGAGGGGGCGGCCATGGGGTCCTTTCGGGGAGCGCGGAACTGCCCCGAAGTACAGCAGGCCGCCGCGGTCGGCTAGTACCCCGGGGGGTGGCGGGCGACGAAGCCGTCGTTGCTGCGGGCCTCGGTCGTCCAGCGCGTGCCGCCGCCGGAGAGGGCGCTCGTGTCGAAGCGCCGCCCGTCGACGTACATGTACGCGTGGCCGGCGTTGGCGTAGACCGTGATGCGCCGGCCGGGGCCGGCCTCGCCCCAGCTCATGAAGCCGGTGGAGTCCAGCGGGGTGGACAGCAGGCCGCCCGCGGCGAGGGCGTAGCTGATCGAGCCGGAGCAGTCGTAGCCGCTGCTCTGGAAGCTTCCGTGGCCGCCGCCCCACACGTACGGGGTGGTGGCGATGTCGTTGGCCGCGGCGATGACCCGGCTGACGACGTCGCCGCCGCCTCCGGTGACGGGCGGCGCCTGGGTGGTCGCCGTGTTCGCCGAGCGGGCGGCGCGGGCGGCACGGGCCTGCTCGCGCTCGACCTTGCGGATGCGGCTGCGGACGCCGTCCAGGCGGGCCTGGGTGCCGTCGCGCCTGGCGAGCTGCGCGGCGCGCTTGTTGAGGATCGCCGTCTGCACGACGGCGGCCTTGTCGCGGTCGGCCAGGGCGGCGGTGGCCAGCGCGGTGAAGCGCTTGCGCATCACGCCGAGCTGGACGGTCTGGTGGGCCACCTGCTGCTTGGCCTCGCGGGTGTCGTCGAGGATGCGGCCGTTGTTGTGGCTGATCTTCTCGTAGAAGTCCACGCGCTCGAGCAGCTCGGTGAAGCCGCGGGCGTTGAGGACGACGGAGACCAGCTCGGGGGTGCCCGCCTCGTAGGCCGCGACGAGGTTCTTGGAGAGGATCCGGGTGGCCCGCGCGGCCTTGCGCTCCAGCTTGGCCAGCCGCACGCGGGCGCGGATGAGCCGGTCCTGGGTGTCCTTGAGCTGCGCCTGGCGCTGGTCGGCGCGGGCCTGCAGCGCGTCGAGCCGGGACTGGGCCTTGGCCAGCCCCGCCTCGGTGTCGGCGATGACGGCCGACTCTGCGGCGACCTTCTCCTTCAGCGACGCGGCGGCCGCCCGGTCGGCGGCGACGTCCGCCTCGCCCCGGGAGGGCGCGGAGGCGCCCACCGCGACGGCGGCGGCGAGCACGAGGCACACCGCAAGGGCGCGCAGGATGGAGGTGCGGAGGGAGAGCGGCGGCATGAAGGCTTCGGGCGGTCGCGCACCGGTGCGCGTCCGGACGGCAAACGGCGGTGGCGGCGACCACATCCCGGCCCGGAATGGACCAGGAGACAGCCCGAAGCTAGCAATTCAGCGTTCAGATCCCTCTCGCTGAAAGGGATCCTGCAGCGTCAGATCCCGAGGGACTTGCCAATGATCTCCTTCATGATCTCGCTCGCGCCGCCGTAGATGCGCGTCACGCGGGCGTCGGCGTACATGCGGGCGATGGCGTACTCGGTCATGTAGCCGTAGCCGCCGTGCAGCTGCACGCAGCGGTCGGTCACGCGGCCCTGCAGCTCCGTCGTGTAGAGCTTGGCCTCTGCTGCGCGCTCGGGGGTCAGCGTCCCCTCGCCCAGCTCGCGGGTGCACTGGTCGACGAAGGCCTGCGCCACGTCGATCTCCGTGCGGCAGTCGGCCAGCGTGTGGCGGCAGACCTGGAAGGACCCGATCGACTGGCCGAACGCCTTGCGCTCGTTGACGTACTCGATGGTCACCTGCAGGGCCGCCTCGGCGACGCCGACCGCCGCGATGGCGATCGACAGGCGCTCCTGGGCGAGGTTGGAGACGAGGTACTTGAAGCCCTCGCCCTCGTTGCGCAGCAGGTTCTCGACGGGCACGCGGGCGTCGTTGAAGAACAGCTCGGCGGTGTCCTGCGAGTGCATCCCGACCTTCTCGAGGTTGCGCCCGCGCTCGAAGCCGGGGGTGTCGCGCTCGACGATCACGATGCTGAGGCCGCGGTGGCGCTCGCTCGGGTCGGTCTTCACCGCGGTGATGATGAGGTCGGCGTTGATGCCGTTGGTGATGAACGTCTTGGCGCCGTTGACCACGTAGTGGTCGCCGTCGCGGACCGCCTTGGTGCGCATGCCGGCCAGGTCGGAGCCGACGCCGGGCTCGGTCATCGCCACGGCGGTGATGAGGTCGCCGGAGACGATGCCGGGCAGCCAGCGCTCGCGCTGCTCGTCGGTGCAGTACTCCAGGAAGTAGGGCAGGCACACGTCGTTGTGGAGCGTCAGGCCCACGCCGAAGCCGCCCAGGCCCGCCGCGAAGCACTCCTCGCCGATCACCGCGTTGAAGCGGAAGTCGTCGCCCACGCCGGCGCCGCCGTACTCCTCCGGCACCTGCATGCCGAGGAAGCCGTTGGCCCCGGCCGCGGCGAAGACCTCGCGCGGCACGATGCCGTCCAGCTCCCACTGCTCGAAGTGGGGCGTGACCTCGTTGGCCAGGAAGCGCCGGAAGGACTCGCGGAAGTCCTCGTGATCGTCCTCGTAGAGGGCACGGCGGCGGGTGGGGGCGGGTTGCACGGTGCTCATGGATGGGACGGTATCCGTCGCGGCGCCGCGACGTGCTCCCGCCGCGGCCGCCGTCCTAGTGCACCGTCCGCTTGAACTGCACGAGGAACGAGCCGCTCACCGTGCAGGTGTACGGCGCGTAGCGCGCGGTGTTGACCGGCGGATTGACGAGGAACTTGTCGCACGCGCCCCCGATGCGCACCGTGTCCCGCAGTGTCCTGCCGACCTTCAGGCTGCGGACCTTGGCGTCGGTGAACCGCAGGGGGAGCAGCAGCGACCCGTTGTTGATCGCCATCGTGCCCACCGCCGTGTTGCCCGACCGCGGCGCGAGGCGGCCGTCGATCTCGTAGCACCCGGCGCGGGACTGGCTGCCGCCGCCCGTGCGGCGCAGGAGGATGCCGACCCGGTGGACGAGCGCGCCGTCGTTGTCCTCGTTGTTGAGGAGCCCGGGGGCGGCGGCGAGGCTGGCGTCCAGCGCGCCGGTGAGCGCCCCCTTGCACACGGG
>CAZXNX010000234.1:0-4670 GCA_964642225.1 uncultured Solirubrobacteraceae bacterium
GGTCGAACTGCTCGTCGTCCTCCCACTGCGGCGCGCCGACGCGCCGCGGCGGCTCGGCCACCCGCGGGGGGTAGCGCGGGTAGGGGTCCACCAGGCGCGTCTGCAGGACCTGCCGCAGCCGCTCCCAATCCGGCGCCTCCTCGAACCAGAGCACCCCGTTGATCACCATCAGGTTCGTCGGGCGGTCCATGTGCAGCCACGCCGCGTCGGCGCTGCCCATCGGGTGCTTGCTCATGGTGCGAGCATCGCCGCCGCCGCGGCCGGCGGCATCAGGGATTCACCGCAGCGCGGCGGGCGCCTCAGGCCAGCGCGGCGTCGAGGATCTCGCGCAGCCGGTCCGGCAGCGGCATCGCCGCCTGCGTGGTGTAGTCGAAGCCCACGAGCCAGCCGTAGCCCTCGGCGGCCAGGCGCTCGCCGACGGTCATGCGGAACATGACCTGGAAGGAGGAGCGGCGCACCTCGCCGATCCAGCACGCGGTGTCCAGCACCTCGTCGAACTGCACCGGGAAGCGGTAGTTGATGTGGGCCTCGGCGAAGATGAGGCCGAACCCCTCCCCCTCGGGGTCCGTCGGCGTGTGCTCGGGCAGCAGCGACCGCACGAAGGCGATCCGCGCGGTCTCGAAGAAGCGCAGGAACTCGACGTTGTTGAGGTGACGCATCGCGTCGAGGTCACCGAAGCGCACGCGCTCGCTGTGCACGAAGGTGCGGGGCACGGCGCGAACCCTACCGCCGCGGGAGTCCTAGACGATCTCGGCGAGCCCGGGCTCGTAGCCCTCGATCGGGTCGTGGACCGGCGCCTCGTCGCCGCGCGGCGGCGGCTGCAGCACCACCACCGCGACGATGACGGCGGCGACCACGAGGGCGGCGCCGACGATGAAGGCCAGGTGGTAGCCGCCGGTGAGCGCCTCCGGCAGCGTGGCGCCGCCCGCCTGGAGGTCCTCCGACCGCGTGGTGGAGAGCGTGGCCAGGACCGACAGGCCGATCGCGCCGCCGATCTGCTGGGTGGTGTTGACGATCCCGGACGTCAGCCCGGCGTTCTCCGGGGTCGCTCCCGACATGGCGAGCGTCATCAGGGCGGGGAAGGCGATGCCGGCGCCGGTGCCCTGGACCACCATGATCGGCAGCACGTCGGTGACGTAGCTCCCGTCCACGGGGGCCCGCGCGAACAGCACGAGGCTGACGGCGACCAGCGACAGCCCGGCGACCAGCACGTTGCGCGCGCCGAAGCGCCCGATGAAGACCGCGGTGAAGCGCAGCGACAGCGCGCCCATGATCAGCGTGGCCGGCAGGAACGCCAGCCCGACCTCGACCGGGCTGTAGCCGAGCACCCGCTGCAGGTACAGCGCACCGAGGAAGCCGATGCCGAACAGCCCGGCCATGGCCAGCATCTGGATGACGTTGGCGCCGGCAACGTTGCGGGAGCGGAAGATGGAGAGCGGCACCAGCGGGTGCCGGGCGCGGGTCTCGCGCCACAGGAACAGCGCGATGAGGGCGGTGCACACCGCGCTCAGGCCGAGGGTGCGGGTGGAGGTCCACCCGTGCTCGGCGACCCCGACGATCGTGTAGACGCCGAGCATGAGCGCGCTGGTGATGAGCACCGCGCCGGGCACATCGGCGTCGCCCTGCAGGCCGGAGCCATGGTCGCGCTCCAGCAGCCGGGCGGCCAGCACGCCGGTGACGATTCCGATCGGCAGGTTGAGCAGGAAGATCCAGTGCCAGCTGATCGCCTCGGTGATGACGCCGCCGACGAGCAGGCCGATCGTCCCGCCGGCGACCGCGACGAACGTGAACGCCCCGATCGCCCGCGTCTGCTCCCCCGGCTTGGGGAACATCGTGACGATCATCCCGAGGATGACCGCCGAGGTCATCGCCCCGCCGATGCCCTGCAGGAAGCGGGCGCCGACGAGCATCTCCTGGTTCTGGGAGACGCCGCACAGCAGCGACGCGCCGACGAACACGATGAGCCCGGTGAGGAAGACGCGCGGGCGCCCGAGCAGGTCGCCGAGGCGGCCGGCGAGCAGCAGCAGCCCACCGAAGGGGACGAGGTAGGCGTTGACCACCCAGGCCAGGTTCGACTGCGAGAACCCCAGGTCGTCCTGGATCGACGGCAGCGCGACGTTCACCACCGTCACGTCGAGCACGATCATGAGCATGCCCGTGCACAGCACGTACAGCGTGATCCAGCGTCTGCGGTCCTCGGCGGGGGTCAGGGTCTCGGCGGTTGCGGTCATCTTCAACGGACGGGGATCCTGCCACGAAGTCATCGCCCGCCGAGAATGGCAACGCGCCAGGTCCGGGGCCGGTACGGTGGGACTGTCGAGGGTTTCAGGGTCACCACGGAGGAGCTCGTCACATGTCGCGCATCGCAGCACGCAGGAATGGCGTCACGGCGCTCGCCGCCACGGTCGTCGCGATCGGCCTGACGGCCGTCGCGCCCGCGGGCGCCGACACCGTCCCCGCCGCGCCCATCCAGACGAGCGGGCCCGCGCCCACCGTCCCGGCGTACGTGGGGGCGCCGTTCAAGGCCCGCCCCGTCGCCGGCGTGCGGCCGGCCTGGCAGCACCCGCTGATGGCGGCCAACCCGAAGAACGGCGTCCACAACGACGCCTGGCAGACCGACAACTACACGCAGTTCGGCGGCCCGCTGGGGCGCAGCCCCAAGACCCTCTCCACCGGTTTCGGCCGCACCTGCATCACCCTCACCTTCGACCGCAAGGGCCGGCTGATCGGCTCGTGCACCAACCTCGGCCAGGGGCCGGCGCTCTACCTGCTCGACCCGGCGACGCTCGACACCCTCGCCTTCCTGCAGCTCCCGTTCGTCCCGCCGCCCGCCGGCACCAACCCGGCCCTGAACACCACGGGCGGCGCGTACTTCTACCTCGACCACCGCGACCGTGTCGTGGTGGCCACGGCCGACCGCCGGATCCTCGTGATCGCCGAGGACGACAGCGGCGCCTCCCCCGCCTTCCAGCAGGTCGCGTCCTTCGACCCGACCCCCTGCCTGCAGCCGGGCGAACGGATGCCCTCCACCCTGCCGGACACCCAGGGGCGCTACTGGTTCGTCGGGCGCACCGAGGGCACCGTCGGGGTGCTCGACCCCAAGACGGGGAAGTGCGGCTCGGTCGTGCTGCACGAGGAGATCGAGAACTCGTTCGCGGTGGCCGGCGACGGGATCTACATCGTCTCCGACAAGGCGATGTACAAGTTCACCGCCGGCGCCGACCTCAAGCCCAAGGCGCGATGGAGCCAGCGCTACGCCAACTCCGGCCTCACCAAGCCCGGTCAGATCAACGCCGGGTCGGGGACGACGCCCACGCTGCTGTGGCCCGCGGGCGCCAAGAAGGGCTCGACCGCACCCGGCTTCGTCGCGATCACCGACAACGCCGACCCGATGGCCGTCGTGGTGTACCGGGCCGGTAACCGCCTCGCCAAGGGCCAGAAGCGCCGGGTCTGCTCGATCCCGGTCTTCGGGCGCGGCGCCAGCGACACGGAGAACTCGCTGATCGCGATGGGCCGGTCGCTGATCGTGGAGAACAACTACGGCTACGACCTGCAGAAGTGGAACGACATCATCGGCGGCGGGACGCAGATCGGTGGCGACCTCAATCAGGTCAGCTCCCCGGGCATGGTCCGCGTGGACATCAACGCCACCGGCACGGGGTGCAAGGTGGTGTGGCGCAACACGACCGTGGCCGCGCCGTCCGTCGTCTCCAAGGGCGACAGCGCCAACGGGCTCATCTACACGTTCGAGAACGTGAAGGACCCGAGCGGCGCGGACCCCTGGTACTGGTCGGCCCTGGACTACCGCACCGGCAAGGTGGCCTGGAAGCAGCTCGCCGGCTGGGGCGGTCTCTACAACAACCACTACGCCGGGATCGCGATCGGGCAGAACGCCAAGACGCGCAAGCCGACGCTCTACCTCGGCGGCGTGGGCGGCGTGATGGCGCTGCGGGACGGGTCCTGAGCGCGGGCCCGCCCGTCACCAGGGCAGCGGCCGGCCGTCGCGGAAGAAGCCGCCGGTCGGGCCGTCGTCGGGAAGCAGGCACGCCCAGGTGACGCTGCGCGCGCCGTCCGGGACAGGCCGTCCGCCGCCGCCCATGTCGGTCGCCGTCCAGCCGGGGCACACCGCGTTGACCAGCACGCCGTGGGGCCGCAGCTCGTCGGCGAGCATCCGGGTCAGGCCGTTGAGCGCGAGCTTGGAGGTGCGGTAGCCCGGCGTTCCCCCGCGCATGTCGCTGATCGTGCCGGCCGCGCTGGAGACGTTGACGAGCCGGCCGTGCCCGCCGGCCGACAGCGCCGGCGCGAAGGCCTCGGCCATGCGCCACGCGCCGAACAGGTTGGTCTCCAGCGCCCGCTGCACCCGGTCGAGGTCCACCGTCAGCGCCCGCGCGTCGGTGTCGTAGTCGACGGCCGCGTTGTTGACGAGGACGTCCACGCGCTCCAGCCGTGCGGCCAGCGCCCGGACGCTCGCGTCGTCGGTCACGTCCAGCGCCGCGGCCCGGACGTCGCCGTCCCCGCGCAGGGTGGCGGCGATCTCCTCCGCTCGGTCGCCGTCCCGCGCGGTCAGCCACACCCGCAGCCCGGCCTGGGCCAGCTGGCGGCTCACCTCGACGCCGAGCCCGCGGGCGCCGCCGGTGACGACCGCCACGCTGCCCGGCCCGGGTCCGGCC
>CAZXNX010000235.1:0-4635 GCA_964642225.1 uncultured Solirubrobacteraceae bacterium
CCGCAGCCCATCGTGACGACGACATCCGCCCACTCCGCCAGCTCCGGCGTGATCGGCTTGGGCACCTCGTCCCGCAGGTCGATGCCCAGCTCGTCCATCACCTCGATCACCGCGGGATGGACGTGCGCAGCCGGTTCGCTGCCGGCGGACCGGGCGTCGTGGGCCCCTTGCGCCGCCCGCGCGAAGAGCGCCCGGCTCATCTGGGAGCGGCCGGCGTTGTTGACGCAGACGAACAGGACGTGGGTCACGCGTTCATGCCTCAGCCGGCACGTCCGGGAGTGCGCCGCGTGTGGGGATGGTCCCGAACAGCAGCGGGCCGAGCCACAGCGCGACGTAGACGAGGGCGACGAGCACGGGCACCTCGATGAGCGGCCCCACGACCCCGGCCAGCGCTTCGCCGGAGGTGGCGCCGAACACGCCGACGGCCACCGCAATCGCCAACTCGAAGTTGTTGGACGCCGCGGTGAAGGCCAGCGTCGCCGTCTTGGCGTAGCCGAGTCCGAGCCGCCAGCCCGTGAGGAACGAGACGAAGAACATCACCAGGAAGTAGACGAGCAACGGCACCGCGATGCGGACCACGTCCAGCGGCGCCGACGTGATCGCGTCGCCCTGGATCGCGAACAGCATCACGATCGTGTAGAGCAGGCCGTACAGCGCGAACGGCCCGATGCGGGGGAGGAAGCGCTGCTCGTACCACGCCACGCCGCGCCGGTGGATGCCGATGCGGCGGGTGAGGTAGCCGGCCAGCAGGGGGATTCCCAGGAAGATCAGCACGGTGCGCGCCACCTCCCAGATGGAGACGTCGAACCCCTGGGTGTCAAGGCCCAGCCAGCCGGGGAGCACCGTGAGGTAGAACCATCCGAGCAGGGAGTAGGCGACGATCTGGAAGAGCGAGTTGATCGCCACGAGCAGCGCGGTGGCCTCGCGGTCGGCGCACGCCAGGTCGCTCCAGATCAGCACCATGGCGATGCAGCGCGCCAGCCCGACGATGATGATCCCGGTGCGGAACTCGGGCTGGTCGGCCAGGAAGATCCAGGCGAGGGCGAACATCAGCAGCGGGCCGACGAGCCAGTTGAGGATGAGCGAGGAGACGAGCAGCCGCTTCTCCCCGTCCAGGTGGCCGAGTTCCTCGTAGCGGACCTTGGCCAGGACCGGGTACATCATGAGGAGCAGGCCCAGGGCGATCGGCAGGGACACGGTGCCGACGCGCAGGTCGTCGAGCGCGTCGTCGAAGCCCGGGATGAGGGCGCCCAGCGCCAGGCCGGCGCCCATCGCCACGGCGATCCACAGGGGCAGGAACCGGTCGAGGGTCGAGAGGCGCCCGATCACGGCGGCGTCGGCGGCGTCAGGCATGGGCGGCCTCGGGGGTGGGGAGCAGGAGCGAGAGGCAGGCGGCGGCGAGCACGAACACGACCGACGCCCACAGACAGGCGGTGAGACCCTCCCATTGGTACAGGAGTCCCGAGAGGACGGTGCCCAGAAGCCGTCCGCCCGCGTTGGCCATGTAGTAGAAGCCGACGTTCATCGCCACCTTGTCCCCGTGGGCGTAGCGCAGGATGAGGAACGAGTGGACGGCGGAGTTCAGGGCGAAGATGACCCCGAAGGCGATGAGGCCGACGATGAGCACGGTGGTCGCGTCGAGCTTCACGGTCAGCGCGATCGCGATGACGGCCGGGAAGGCGGCCAGGACGAAGGCCAGCCGCGTCGCGGTGCGGCCGTCCGGATCACTGCCGGTCTCCGCGGCCCGCCGGCGCATGAGCCTGGGGGCCGCGGCCTGCACGATCCCGTAGCCGATCACCCAGGCGGCGAGGAAGCCGCCCGTCGCGTAGAAGCTCCACCCGAGCACCGACCGCAGGTACACGGGGAGGCCGACCACGAACCACACGTCCCGGCTGGCGAACAAGAAGATCCGCGCCGCGGCCAGGACGTTGACCGCCCGGTTGTGGGAGAACATCCCGCGGAACTTCGCCTTCGCGTCCGCGGTCCCGAGGCTGCCGTGCATGAACGGCACGGTCAGCACGAGCGCCAGCGCGATCATCGCGAAGAGGATCAGCACGCCGGTCTGGAACCCGACGAGCGTCAGCAGCATCGCGCCGAAGAAGAAGCCGACGCCCTTGAGCGCGTTCTTGGAGCCGGTGAGGATCGACACCCACCGGTAGAGCTGGCCCTCGCCCTCGCCCGCCACGAGCTTGACCGCGCTCTTGGAGCTCATCTTCGTCAGGTCCTTGGCGATGCCGGACAGGGCCTGGGAGACCATGACGTACGGGACAACGAGCCACGACGCGGGCACCACCCCGAGCATCAGCAGCGCGATGAGCTGGAAGCCCAGGCCCATGACGAGGGTGGCCCGCAGCCCGAGCCGGGCGGCCAGCCAGCCCCCCACGAGGTTGGTGACGATCCCGAAGAACTCGTAGAACAGGAAGAGCGAGGCGACCTGGAACGGCGTGTACCCGAGCTGGTCGAAGTAGAACAGCACCAGCATCCGGATGGCGCCGTCGGTGATCGTCTGCGTCCAGTAGGCCGCCGTGACGAGCCCGTAGTTGCGCCGGTCGGACACGGGCGCCTCAGGCGGCGAGGCTGCGGCCGACGATCCGGGCGAGGTCCACCATGCGGTTGGCGTAGCCCCATTCGTTGTCGTACCAGGCCAGGATCTTCACCTGGGTGGCGTCGGTGACCAGCGTGGAGAGCGCGTCGACGATCCCCGAGCGGGGGTCGTCCTTGTAGTCGACCGACACGAGCGGGCGCTCCTCGTACCCGAGGATGCCGGCCAGCGGCCCGTCCGCTGCCGCGGCGGCCAGCAACCCGTTGACCTCCTGGACCGTCGTCGGGCGCTGCACCTCGAAGACACAGTCGGTCAGCGACGCGTTGAGCAGCGGCACCCGCACGGCGAGGCCGTCGAGCCGCCCCTGCAGCTCCGGGAAGATCATCCCGATCGCGGTGGCCGAGCCGGTGCTGGTGGGGATGAGGGAGACGCCGGCCGCGCGCGCCCGGCGCAGGTCCTTGTGCGGCGCGTCGACGATCGTCTGCGTGTTGGTGAGGTCGTGCAGCGTGGTGATCGAGCCGCGTGCGATGCCGAGCCCCTCGTGGATGACCCTCACGACGGGCGCCAGGCAGTTGGTGGTGCAGGAGGCGGCGGTCAGCAGGTCGTGCTCGGCCGGGTCGTAGCGGTCGTCGTTGACGCCGACCACCACGTTCAGCGCCCCCTCCTTCACGGGGGCGGCGACGATGACCTTGGGCACGCCGCGTGCGAAGTACGGGTCCAGCAGCGCCCGGGTGCGAAAGCGCCCCGTGCACTCCAGGACGAGGTCGACGCCGAGGTCGCCCCACGGCACGTTGCCGGGGGCGAGCGCGTCGGAGAAGGAGAGCGAGGTCCCGTCGATCTCCAGCCCGTCGCCCGCCGCCGCGACGTCGTGCGGCCAGGTGCCGTGGACCGAGTCGAAGGTCAGCAGGTGCGCGGCGGTCGCGGCGCCGCCGTGGAGCTCGTTGACGTGCACGAACTCCAGGTCGGGAGCGCCCCATCCGGCGCGCAGCGCCAGCCTGCCCATGCGGCCGAAGCCGTTGATCCCGATCCGTGTTGGTTGCATCGACGGTCACCGTATCTATTGACAAATGTCGATGCAACTGATTCGATGGATATCGATGAGCACGAGCCTGGAGCTGTCCCCCAAGACCAAGCGCCCGCCCGGCGAGCCGTGCTGCGCGCCGGTCGTCTACCCGGACGTCGACCGCGCCCACGCCGAGCGCATGGCCGAGATCGCCAAGGCGCTCGGCGACCCGGTCCGGCTGACCCTCGTGGACGTCCTGCGCAAGCACGCGGGCAAGGTCTGCGTGTGCGAGCTCGTCCCCCTCTTCGACATCCAGCAGTCCACCCTGTCCCACCACCTCAAGAAGCTCCGCGACGCCGGCATCGTCGACTCCGAGCGCCAGGGGCTGTGGGCCTACTACTACGTGCGCCCCGAGGCGCTGAAGGAGCTGTCCTCATGGCTGAGCTGACCGACACCACCGACGTGCGCGAGGAGGTGCGCCGGCGCTACGCCGCAGCCGCCCGCGGCGTCAGCGACCGCTCGTGCTGCGGGCCCGCCGTCTCCACCGCCGACGCGTCCGGCACCCAGGTCTTCGGCGCCCCGCTCTACGCCGCGGGCGCGGCCGACGGCGCGCCGCAGGCGGCCGTGGAGGCCTCGCTCGGCTGCGGCGTCCCGACCGCGGTCGCGGACCTCCACGAGGGGGAGACGGTGCTGGACCTCGGCTCCGGCGCCGGAGCCGACGTGCTCATAGCCGCCCGGCGCGTGGGGCCCACCGGTCGCGCCATCGGCCTGGACATGACCGACGAGATGCTCGAGCTGGCCGGCCGCAACGCCGCCGAGGCGGGCGTCGAGAACGTGACCTTCCTGCGCGGCTACATCGAGGCGATCCCGCTCGAGGACGCCAGCGTCGACGTCGTCATCTCCAACTGCGTGCTGAACCTGTCGGCCGACAAGCCCGCCGTCCTGCGGGAGATCGCCCGCGTCCTGCGCCCGGGCGGCCGCCTGGCCATCTCCGACGTGATCGCCGATGAGGCGATGGACGACGCCACGCGCGCGGACATGCAGCAGTGGACGGGATGCATCGCCGGCGCGCTGACCGAGCGCGAGTTCC
>CAZXNX010000236.1:0-4625 GCA_964642225.1 uncultured Solirubrobacteraceae bacterium
CCGCAGTAGCCGTTCAGCGGTACTCCGGGTTGGGGTGCGCGGGGTCTGACAGGTCCCACTGGCGGGTGTCGTTACCGTAGGCGGGGATCCCGCCCGCATCCTTCAGCAGCCGCGCCAGGTGCAGGAGGTTCCAGGTCATGAAGACGGTGTTGCGCGTCGTCCACGCGTTGCGCTCGCCGCCGGCATCCGGGTCCAGGTAGGACGGGCCCGGGCCCGCCTCCCCCACCCAGTAGGCGTCCGACTGCGGCGGGACGGTCAGCCCGATGTGCTGCAGCGCGTAGAGGATCTGCGCGCTGACGTGCTTGCCGCCGTCCTCGTTGCCGGTGGTGAGGGAGCCGCCGACCTTGCCGTAGTAGGACCACTGGCCGCGGTCGTTGACGTCTCCCGAGTACGCGTACAACCGCTCGATGATCGTGCGGGTCTGGGAGCTCTGGTCCCCGAGCCAGATCGGGCCGGCCAGCATGACGATGTCGGCCGGCACGACCAGCGTGCGGTAGATCTCGGGGAAGTCGTCGGCGTCGTACCCGTGCTCGCGCATGTCGGGCCACACGCCCGGCGGGATGGTGTGGTCGACGGTGCGGACCTCGTCGACCTGCACGCCGACCCGCTCGAGAAGCCCGCGCGAGATGGCCAGCAGGCCGTCGGTCTGGCTGGGCTCGGGCGAGCGCTTCAGCGTGCCGTTGAAGACGACGGCGCGCAGGTCGCCGTAGGTGCCGGGGGCCTCGTCGGCCGTCCGGTCGATGAACGCCTGGATGGAACGGGGAATGGACATGCGCCCACTCTCGGAGATCCGGCGCCCGAAGTCAGCCCTCCCGGAGGCGAGTTCACCGAATCGTCAGGACGTCCCGCCCGCGGTCGACGAGCCCGTGCCCTCGCCCGCGTCGGCCGCGCCGGGGAGCTTGTCGAACCCGCAGCGGAAGTTCTCGGGCTGGCTGACCGGCTTGGAGCCGGCGAAGCCGCCCGCGTCCTTGTTGTCGTAGACCGTGACGTACTGCAGCGTCTGGGGCTGCGGGTTGGCCGGCAGCGGCGTGGGGTTGGGCTGGCCCTGCTTGGGGTCGCCGAGCGAGCCGTCCGAGACGCCCTCCGAGCCGGCCGCGGTCGACCCCGCGGCGGTGGTGACGAGCGTGGCACTCATCTCCCGGCGGTCGCCGAGGCCGTCGCTGGCGTCCAGGTCGATCGAGGCCGAGAGCTGGTCGTCGTCGATCGTCGAGGCGAGCTTGACGCGGGCGGCCGCGCCGATGAGCTGCGCGGCGGTGGGCAGGTAGCCGCCCAGCTCGACGCACTTCTGCGAGGCCCAGAAGTAGTTGTTCTTGCCGATCTCCTCATTGGTGACCGGGTACGGCGAGGCGAGCAGGCACCACGTGCCCAGGTCCACCGCCTCGGGCGAGCAGCTCCCGGTGAGGGCCGCGGCCGCCTTGTCGCTGAGGGCGTCGGCCTTCTTGGCCCGCGCCACGGTGGGGATCGCCGAGGCGGGGAACTTGCGCTTCTTGTTCAGCAGCAGCACGCCGTAGGCCTTGGGCTTGGTCGAGGGGACGAGCGCCTTCTTGGCCGCGGTGGCCAGGCCGGTGGTCGAGCCGATGACCGCCACGAGCGAGAGGACGAGCGCGGCGATGGCGAGGCGGTTGGTCCGTTGGGGGGTCATGGGCGCCTCCAGGTCTGGCGTCGGGATCGGGTGTGCGGGTTGTGGTCCAGCCGGGCGGCGGCGATCGCCGACTCCTGCTGGTGGCTGCGGCGTCGCGAGCCCGTGCGCAGCGACACGCCGGCGAAGGCGGCGATGAGCACGAGGCCGTAGAGGAAGCCGGAGGGAAGATGGGTGTGCTCGTCGGGGTGGTAGGCGGCAAAGGCCGACGACTGCTCCGGGGCGACCTCCTCCTCGCGCTTCTCCTCGAAGACGCGGACGGTGGCGCCGCCGGGCGGGGTCGGGCGGCTGATGGCCGGGCTGGCCGGCGGCGGCGGGGCCCCCACGAAGCCGCCCTTGGCGAGCTTGCCGACCACCGGGATGGCGACGGCGGCGATGTAGGGCGGCGGCAGCTGCAGCTTGGGGGCGGGCTTGTTGGCCGCCTTCTTGTCCGCCTTCTTCACCGCGGGCGGCAGCGCCGGCGGCGGAGGAGGCGGAGGCGGCGCGGCGCCGCTCGGCGCCACAGTCGGCGGCGGGTTGGTGGGCGGCACGGTGGCCGGGGTGGTCTTCTGGGGGATGTTCGCCGGGTCCAGCGGTGTCGTCCCGCACGGCTGCTCCACGGCGCCGCCCAGCACCGTGATCTCCTGCGAGAAGGCGAAGCCGCCGGTGGACACGGTGATGGTGGTCTTGCCCGCGTTGTACGGGCAGAGCAGGCCGTTGGTGGACGACGCAACGGGCTTGGCGTCGGCCCCCTGCAGCGGCTTGTGCAGGTTGGTCGAGTTCGGGTCCTGCTGGACGAAGCCGGCGATGTCGGGCTTGGAGGAGGTGAAGGTGAACTCGGGGACGATCCGGCTGTCGCAGTTGCCCTGGTTGCACTGGTCCGACGGGACCTGCACGTAGGGGTTGGATCCGGGCGGGTTGGGGCTGCCGTCGGCGGCCGCCTGGCCCCAGCGGTCACCGGCGGTCGGGCGGCGGCCCAGGCCCTGGAACAGCGCCGGGCGGCTGCGGCGCAGCAGCGTGCCGTCGACGGCGTTCAGGGTGAGGTCCTGGATGATCGGGATGAGCTTGGCGGTCACCGGCGCGCGGTTGGTGGCCGCGTCGCGCTTGGAAGCGTCCACGCTGACCAGGAGGTAGCCGGTGTCGCCGAACAGGGCGTCCGGCTGGTCGGGCTGCGTCGTGTTGGTGAGCGGCGAGCGGTAGCCGAGCGTGCCCGTCCCGAATTCGGGGATGCCACCCGGGTCGCCGGAGGGAATCGTCGACGTGCGGTTCTCCTCCGGGCGCTCGAAGAGGTAGGCCGACGCGCCGCCGTCCTTGAGGATCTGCGCCTCGAGGTCGGCGTCGGTGGCCACGTTGATGGCCGGGGAGAACTTGGAGTTGAGGTCGCGGCTGCCCATCACGATCGCGGGCAGGCCGCGCTGCTTGGCGTCGGCGAGCGTCGCGCGCAGCCAGTCGGCCTGGGACTCCGACGGGTTCTGGTGGGCCTGGGCGTCGTCGAGCGACCCGGAGCTGTTGTCGATGACGATCACCCGGACGGGGCCGTCGCCGGTGGTGTCGAAGGCGTAGTGGGTGCGCGCGCCGCCGGCCGAGGCGCCGCCGGGCACCGTCGCGGTGGAGATCCCGTCGGGCACCGGGCCGGCGCCGAACGGGGCCGCGAAGGCGGAGAAGACGCTCTGGAAGACGCCGGGATCGTCCCCCGCCGAGAGGGCCGGGAAGACCGGGACCCCGCCGGAGTTGGCCAGCAGCTGGGCGTAGCGCTGGCCCTCGAAGGCGGTCTGCCCCACCCCCGGCTTGGTGCGCCCGCCCGTGTAGAGCAGCGCCTTGGGGCCACCCGGCTGCTTGGCCAGCGCGGACACCTCGCCGAGGGCGGCCGACAGGTTGCGGTCGGGGCCCAGGCCCTGGTTGGCGAGGATCGCGCACCGGCTCTCGCACTGGGCGTGGCCGGCGACCGCGAAGGTCGTCATCCCGGCGGGCATCGGCACGGGCGCCGCGGTGGCGCCCGGCGCCTGGGCCTGCGCGCCGCTGGGGTCGTACCGGTAGATGCCGGCCGTCTGGACGTTGCGGCGCACCGCGCTGCCGGTGCCGCCGGCCACCGAGGAGCCGCGGCCCGCGGCGTCGCCCTGTCCGCTCCACCCGCCGACCGCCCAGCCGGACCCGTCGCTGCCGAGCAGCAGCGCGCCGATCGGGTCGGTCTTGATCGGCCGGTCGGCGGTGCTGCCCCCGAAGGCGGCGCGCTGCTCGTCCTGCCACCCCGAGGCGGTCTCGCGGATGACGTAGCCGTCACCGGGCAGCGGGGTGGCGGGCACGAGTGGCGGCGGGACGTTGTCGTCGGTCGGCGGCAGCTCGAGCTGCGGCGGGTACTGGACCTCCGGCACGACCGACAGCACCGCGCGGACCCGCTCACCGTCGCGATAGGCGGCCGCGGCCACGGCCGTCTGACCGGGGATGGGCTGATCGCTGACGCGCCAGGGGCCGGTGGCGGTGTCGCGCTCGAGCACGATGTCGCGCCCGGCGGCGACCGCCCCGCCGTCGGGCAGCGTGGCGACCGCGAGGAGCTGGGGCTGGCCGGCCTTGACGGCGGCGAGCAGCGCGTGGACCTGGGGGTCGACCTTCCAGCCCGAGCCGTCGTTGGTGAGCAGGTCGGCGCCGGCGGTGACGAGCGCCTGCGAGCCGGCGAACGCGATGGAGGTGAGGTCGGTCGTCGAGAAGCCGTCGGGCAGCTCCTGCAGGGTCCAGGTCTTGTCGTAGCCCAGCAGCACGCCCTGGCGGCCGACGGCGTAGCCGCGGCTGGGGTCGTTGGGGTCGAAGGCGACGCCCAGCAGGTTGCCGTCGAAGCCGAGCGGCACGGCCTGGTCCTTCTCCCACAGCTGCGTCTCGTCGCGCCACAGCCACATCGCGCCGGTGTCGCCGACCGCGTAGGCCCGCCCCGTCTCGGGCCAGGCGACGGAGCGCAGCGTCGGGAAGCTCACGGCGCCGCTGCCCGTGAGCAGGAACTCGCGCGCCCAGCCGG
>CAZXNX010000237.1:0-4604 GCA_964642225.1 uncultured Solirubrobacteraceae bacterium
GGCCGCCGACTACGACGTCAAGAAGGCCGAGACCGGGATCATCTACATCGACGAGGTCGACAAGATCGCCCGCAAGAGCGACAACCCGTCGATCACCCGCGACGTGTCCGGCGAGGGCGTGCAGCAGGCCCTGCTGAAGATCCTCGAGGGCACCACCGCCTCGGTGCCGCCGCAGGGCGGCCGCAAGCACCCGCACCAGGAGTTCCTGTCGCTCGACACGACGAACATCCTCTTCATCTGCGGCGGCGCGTTCGCCCACCTGGACCAGGTCATCGAGCGGCGCATCGGCCACGGCGGCGTCGGCTTCGGCGCGTCGATGGAGCAGCGTGAGCGCGAGGCCAACGACACCGGCGAGATCTTCGAGCACTGCCTGCCCGAGGACCTCGTCAACTACGGGCTGATCGCCGAGTTCATCGGCCGCCTGCCCGTCGTCAGCGCGGTGCACCAGCTCACCCGCGACGACCTCATCAGCATCCTCACCGAGCCGCGCAACGCGCTGACCAAGCAGTTCCAGCGCTTCTTCTCCTTCGACGGCATCGAGCTCGTCTTCTCCGACGACGCCCTCGTGGCGATCGCCGACCGGGCGCTGGAGCGCAAGACCGGCGCCCGCGGCCTGCGCTCGATCATCGAGGAGGTGCTCCTGGAGGTGCAGTTCGAGCTGCCCTCGCGCCGCGACGTCAAGAAGTGCGTCGTCACCCGGGACACCATCGTCAAGGGCCTGCCGCCCACGCTCGTCACCGAGGCGGCGCCCGACGAGGACGACGCCGAGCCCGCGGCCGAGTCGGCCTAGCGGACCCTCATGGCCAAGTCCCCCTCCAAGCCCAAGACCGGCGTCGTCTCCAAGGTCAAGGCCGTTCCGTGGCTCGTCGTCGTGACGGTGACCGCCGAGGTCGCCCGCGCCGCCCGTGAGCACTGGAACGACCTGCCCGCCCGCGACCGCGGACGTCTGCAGGAGCTGCTGACCAAGAGCCGTGGGCGCCCCGACCGCCTCACGCAGTCCGAGCGCGACGAGCTGATCGGCCTGGCGCGCCGCGTCGATGCCGCCGGCTTCGCCAAGCGCGTGGCGCCGCTGCTCGCCGGCGCCGCCGTGCGCACCGCCAAGAAACGGTAGGACGCTCACCCGGGAGCGCGACGTAAACTCCCGCCCCTGATGCCGAGCCTCCAGGACCGCACACGCTTCGATCCCTCGGAGGTCGAGCCCCGCATCACCGAGCGCTGGCTGGCCAGCGGCCTCTACCACCCCGATCCGCAGGGCACGGGCGACGAGAACTACTCGATCGCCATCCCACCGCCCAACGTCACCGGCGCGCTGCACATGGGCCACGCCCTCAACGGCTCGGTGCAGGACGCGCTCATCCGCTACCACCGGATGCTCGGCCAGCGCACCAAGTGGATCCTGGGCACCGACCACGCCGGCATCGCCACCCAGGCGCAGGTGGAGAAGCGCCTGGTGGGGGAGGGCACCAGCCGCGAGGAGCTGGGGCGCGAGCGCTTCACCGAGCGGGTGTGGGAGTGGCGCGAGGAGTTCGGCGGCACGATCATCGACCAGTTCAAGCGCCTGGGCGCCTCCTGCGACTACGAGGAGGAGCGCTTCACCCTCGACGCCGGCTACCACGAGGCCGTCCTGCGGGTCTTCGTGGCCCTGTACGAGAAGGGCTGCATCTACCGCGACAACTACATGGTCAACTGGGACCCGGGCACCGGCTCGGCCATCTCGGACCTGGAGGTCGAGGAGCGCGAGGTCACCGACGCGCTGTACGAGATCGCCTACCCGCTGAGCGACGGCTCCGGCGAGCTGATCGTGGCCACCGTGCGCCCCGAGACGATGCTGGCCGACACCGCCGTGGCGGTGAACCCCGCCGACGAGCGCTACACGCACCTCATCGGCAGGACGGTCACGCTGCCGCTGGTCGGGCGCGAGCTGCCGATCATCGCCGACGACTACGTCAAGACCGACTTCGGGACCGGCGCCCTGAAGATCACCCCGGGCCACGATCCCAACGACTTCGAGATCGGCCGCCGCCACGGGCTGGACGAGCGCAGCGCGATCGGCGAGGACGGCCGCATGACCCCCGAAGCCGGGGTCTACACCGGCCTGACGGTGGCCGAGGCGCAGGAGCGCGTGGTCGCCGATCTGGAGGAGCAGGGGTTCCTGCGC
Organism: uncultured Solirubrobacteraceae bacterium; assembly: GCA_964642225.1. Classification (GTDB taxonomy): domain Bacteria; phylum Actinomycetota; class Thermoleophilia; order Solirubrobacterales; family Solirubrobacteraceae; genus JBBQCW01. Next base: position 2,159 of record CAZXNX010000237.1, read on the forward strand.
TCCCGCGAGCCGTACACCCACACCGTGCCCTTCTCGCACCGCTCCGGCGAGCGCATCGAGCCGCTCATCTCCCTGCAGTGGGTCATGCGGATGGACGAGCTGGCCGCGCCCGCGATCGCCGCGGGGCGCGACGGCCGCGTGAAGATCCACCCCGAGAGCCAGTCGCGCCGCTACATCGACTGGCTCGAGAACATCCGCCCCTGGTGCATCAGCCGCCAGCTCTGGTGGGGCCACCAGATCCCCGTCTGGTACCGCCAGGGCGACGACGCCGCCCCCGAGACGTACGTCGGCCACGACCCGCCGGAGGGCGACGACTGGGTGCGCGACGAGGATGTGCTCGACACGTGGTTCAGCTCCGCGCTGTGGCCCTTCGCCACCCTCGGTTGGCCCGACGACACGCCCGAGCTGCGCGCCTTCTACCCGACCGACGTGCTCTCCACCGCCCGCGACATCCTCTTCCTGTGGGTGGCGCGCATGGTGATGATGGGCATCGAGTTCACCGGCGACGTCCCCTTCCGCGACGTCTACATCCATTCGGTGATCCAGGCGCCCGACGGCCGCCGCATGAGCAAGTCGCTGGGCACCGGCATCGACCCGCTGACGCTCATCGAGGGCGGCGCGCGCCCGCCGGTGTTCACGCAGGGAGGGGATTTCCCCGCCTACGGCGCCGACGCGGTGCGCTTCGGCCTGCTCGCCATGTCCTCCACGCAGGACGTGCGCTTCAGCGAGGAGAAGGTGGCCCAGGGCCAGGCGCTGGCCAACAAGCTGTTCAACGCCTCGCGGTTCATCCTCGGCAAGGTGCCCGCCGACACGGTCGCGGCGCCGCGCCCGACCACCGTCGAGGACCGCTGGATCCTCTCGCGGCTGCAGCGCATCGTCGGCCAGACGCACGAGCGGCTCGACACCTTCGCCTTCTCCAAGGCGGTGCTGGGGCTCTACGACTTCGTCTACGGCGAGCTGTGCGACTGGTACCTGGAGCTCATCAAGGGCAGAGCGGTCGACGAGGACCTCGCCGCGACGCTGGCCCACGTGCTGCGCGAGACCCTCGCGCTGGCCCACCCGTTCATCCCGTTCGTCACCGAGGAGCTGTGGGAGCACCTGCCGGGCTCAGGCGCCCGCCCCGCGCTGCTGGCCGCCGCCCCGTACCCGGCGGTCGACCCCGCGCTGGTCGACGAGCAGGCCGAGACGCAGGTCGCCGACCTCATCGCCGCGGTCACCGCGGTGCGCGCGTGGCGCGAGAGCACCGACGTGCCGCCCAAGACCGTGCTGGCCGCCCGCGTCCCCGCCGCCTACGGCGACGTCGGCCACCTCATCGCCCGCCTGGCCCGGCTGGACCTCGGCGCGCCCACCGACGGGGAGCCGTCGGCCACGGTGGCCGTCCCCGGCGGCACCGTGGACATCCACGCCGCCGACCTGGTCGATCCCGCGGCCGAGGCGGCCAAGCTGCAGGCCCGCCGCGACGTGCTGGCCGCCGAGATCGCCCGCGCGGAGGGCAAGCTGTCCAACGCGGGCTTCGTGGCCAAGGCGCCGCCCGCCCTGGTGGACTCCGAGCGCGCCAAGCTGCAGGAGCTGCGCGACGCGCTGGCGGAGCTGGCGTGACCGCGTCCGTTGCGCCGGAGGGCCGGGACTGGACGATCGCCCAGGCCGAGGACTACCTGCTCGGCCTGGAGCTGTTCGGCATGCGCTTCGGGCTGGACCGCATGCGGCGGCTGCTCACCGCGCTGGACGCCCCGCAGAAGCAGTTCGCCTCCGTGCACGTGGTGGGGACCAACGGCAAGTCCTCGACGGTCCGCATGATCGCCGCGATCCTCGAGGGCCACGGCGTGCGCACCGGCGCCTACCTCTCCCCGCACCTCGTCTCCTTCGCCGAGCGCGTGCGCGTGGGGGACCGCGACGTCGCGCCCGAGCGCTTCGCCGCCGCCGTGCAGCGCACCGCCCGCGCCGCCGCCAAGGTCGACCGCACCGGCTCCGATGACGACCACGTCACGCAGTTCGAGGCGCTCACCGCCGCCGCCTTCCGCGAGCTCGCCGACGCCCACGTCGACACCGCGGTGATCGAAGCGGGCCTCGGCGGGCGCTGGGACGCCACCAACGTGCTCGACTCCAGCGTCCAGGTGCTCACGAACGTCGGGCTGGAGCACACCCGCTGGCTGGGGCCGACGGTGGCCGACATCGCGGGGGAGAAACTCGACGTGGTGCGGCCCGCGGGAACGCTGGTGGTGGGGGAGGACCTGCACCCCGACGCCCTGGCCCTGGCGCGCACGATCTGCGCCGAACGCGGCGCGACGCTCGTCCAGGCCGAGCACCTGGACCCCGCCTTCCCGCCGCTGCGCGCCCTGGGCGCCTATCAGCGGGCCAACTTCGCCGCCGCGGTGGCGGCGGCCCGCGCCCTGCTGGCCGGGCGCCCCACGCCGATCGCCCTGGACCCCGGCGCGGTGGCCCGCGC
>CAZXNX010000238.1:0-4587 GCA_964642225.1 uncultured Solirubrobacteraceae bacterium
CGGCAAGGCTCCCGCCCGCGCCAAGGCGCCGGCCCGCGGCGCCCGCGCCCGGCGTGGGGGAGGGTGGCGCACCCGCTTCCCCGTCCTGGAACAGCACCAGTGGGACGTCGTCGGGCTCGCCCTGATCGCCCTGGGCATCCTCCTCGTCTTCCCGCTGTGGCTCGGCGGCAGCGGCGGCGTCGCCGGCCAGAAGCTCGATGAGGGCCTGCACTGGCTCGTCGGCGTCGCCGCGGTGCTGGCCCCGGTCGCCCTCATGCTCGCGGGCCTGCTGCTCATCCTGCGCCCGATGCTGCCCGCCGTGCGCCCCTTCCGCACCGGTGCGCTGCTCGTGGCGGCCGCGGTGTGCCTGGCGCTCGCCGCCGGCACGCTCGGGCTCCTCAGCGACGTCGCCCGGCCGCACGCGTTCGCTCCGCACGCCGTCTTCCAGCAGCGCGGCGGCGTCATCGGCGAGTCGCTCTACTGGGGCAGCTCGCAGCTCTTCTCCACCGTCGGCGCGCACATCATCGCCCTCTTCCTCTTCGTCGCGGGCGTCCTGCTCCTCACCGGCGCCTCGCTGGCCGGTGTCCTGCGCAGCGCCGGGACCAACGTGGCCGGCACCACCCGGGTGCTCATGCGCGACGACCGCCGCCGGGATCGCGACGACGCGCCCGCCGCCCCCGCCGCCCCGCGGGACGACGCCCCGGCCGTGGTGGCGATCGACGCGCCGCCCGCCTGGGACGACGAGCAGGAGACCACCGACTTCGCGCCCCCCGAGACCGACGAGGACGACTACGTCGTGCGCGCCACCCACGTGGAGGCGCCGTCGCTGGACGGCGCGGTGCGCTACCCGGACCTCTTCGGCGGGGACGAGCCCATCCGCCTGGAGCCGACCGTCATCGACGAGCCGCGCGAGCCCGCCGTCCCCGAGCCGGAGCCGGACGTGGAGCCCGAGCCCGCCGCGCATGTCGAGGAGCCCCCGATCCCCGAGGTCGGCGAGCAGGCCGTCCTCCCCGACATGCCTGCTCCCGTCCAGCGTGCCCGCAAGGGCCGCCTGCCCGAGGACGACCCCGACTTCCAGTGGATCAAGCCCTCCGCGTCGCTGCTGCGCCGCTCCACCGCCGATCAGTCCAAGCCGGACACCGCCGGCCAGGAGAAGACGGCCAAGGCGCTCGTGGAGGCCCTCAGCCACTTCAACGTCGAGGCGAAGGTCGTCGCCACCGTCGCCGGCCCCCACATCACCCGTTACGAGCTGCGCCTGGCGCCCGGCGTGAAGATGAGCAAGGTCGGCCAGCTCAAGGACGACCTGGCCTACGCGCTGGCCGCCACCGACATCCGCATCCTCGCCCCGATCCCCGGCAAGCAGGCCGTCGGCGTGGAGGTCCCCAACGCCCGCCGGCGCATCGTGCACCTCGGCGACGTCTTCCAGGACCCGCCCAAGGACTGGTCGCCGCTCACCGTGTGGCTGGGCAAGGACGTCTCCGGCAAGGCGATCGGCGCCGACCTGGCCAAGATGCCGCACATCCTCGTGGCCGGCACCACCGGCGCGGGCAAGTCGGCCGCGGTCAACGCGATGCTCTCGTCGATCCTGCTGCGCGCCTCGCCGAAGGAGGTGCGCTTCGTCCTCGTCGACCCCAAGCAGGTCGAGCTCAACCACTACGAGTCGATCCCGCACCTGCTCACGCCGGTCATCACGTCGCCGAAGATGGCCGCCAACGCGCTGCAGAACCTGGTGCGCGAGATGGAGTGGCGCTACGGGATCATGGCCATGGCCCGCACCCGGTCGCTCCCGGAGCTGAACAAGTGGCGCGTCGAGGTCCAGGAGGAGCCCGAGCTGCCGTACATCCTGTGCGTCATCGACGAGCTCGCCGACCTCATGATGGTGGCGCCCGCCGACGTGGAGGACTCGATCATCCGGCTGGCCCAGAAGGCCCGCGCCGCCGGCATCCACCTCGTCCTCGCCACGCAGAGCCCCCGCGTCGACGTCATCACCGGCATGATCAAGGCCAACGTCCCGTCGCGGATCGCCTTCGCGGTGTCCAGCCAGATCGACTCCCGCGTGATCCTGGACCAGAACGGCGCCGAGTCCCTCCTGGGCCAGGGCGACATGCTCTTCTCCGCGGTCGGCTCCTCCAAGCTCCAGCGCATCCAGGGCGCCTACATCGACGAGTCGCAGACCGCCGCGATCACCGAGTGGTGGGCCGGCCAGGGCGAGCCCGAGCTGCGCGAGGACCTCCTGGAGGAGGTCGAGGCCGTCGAGGCCGACGCGCCGGCCGACGACGGCTTCGACCCGGACGAGGACGCGCTCCTGGGCGAGGCCATCGAGCTGGTCGTCGAGATGGGCACCGCCTCCACCTCGATGCTGCAGCGCCGCCTGCGGCTGGGCTACACCCGCGCGGGGCGCCTCATCGACATGCTCGAGCGCCGCGGCGTGATCTCCGGCTACGAGGGCTCCAAGCCGCGCCAGGTGCTCGTCACCGCCGCCGATCTTCCCCGTGTCCTGGCGGCCCTGGCCGAGCGCTCCACACCGGTCGACGCCAGCGGGCCCGGTGGGACGGACGTCGATATCGGGGTCGACGACGCGTTCGCGCCGGACGACCCGGATGGTGCCGTGCCTGACGCGTGACGCGTGATCTATAGCCTGCATGCGTGATGCCAGAGATCGGGGCGACCCTCAGGGAAACACGGATGCGCCAGGGGCTCGAGATCTCCGACATCGAGGCCTCGACGAAGATCCGCGCCAAGTACCTGCGGGCGATCGAGAACGAGGAATGGGACCTGCTTCCCGGGACCACCTTCGTCAAGAGCTTCCTGCGGACGTACGCCGAGGCGCTGGACCTCGACTCACGGCTGCTCCTGGAGGAGTACAAGGCCCGCTACGAGCGATTCGACGACCAGGACGTGCGAGGACCCACGCGGCCCTCCTCGCACCCGTCGTCGGGCCGTGAGCGCCGTCCGCCGCGGCGCGGGGCCCATCCGGGCCGCTGGATCCTCCTGGCCTGCGCGGCGATGGTCGTGGTCATCGTCCTCTTCCTGCTCGGCAGCGGCGACGACGAGCCCACCCGCAAGGGCGTGACGAGCACCGTCAGCTCGTCGGCGACGAAGACCACGGACCGCAGCAGCACGGAGACGAAGACGACCCGCACCACCAGCGCCACCTCGTCGTCGTCCTCCACCTCCAAGGCGGTGAAGCTGAAGATCGTGCCCACCGCGGACGTCTACGCGTGCCTCTTCGCCGGCAAGAAGCGCCTCATCACCGGCCAGACCCTGACCCCGTCCACGCCGTCCTCGACCTACCGCTCCAAGCGGTTCATCGTGGTCCTGGGCAACGGCGACGCCACCCTGCGCGTCAACGGGAAGACGGTGAAGGTGCCGCAGAGCGACCAGCCGATCGGCTACGAGATCACCAGCGCCGGCCGCAGCCGCATCGCGGTGGCCGACCTGCCCACCTGCTGATGGGCGCGCGGGCCGGCATCGTCGTCACGGGCACGGAGGTGCTCACGGGCCGTGTCGCCGACCGCAACGGCCCCTGGCTGTCGGAGCGGCTGCGGGAGCTGGGCATCGACCACGCCGAGACGATCATCGTCGGCGACCGCCCCGAGGACATGACGCAGGCGCTGGACTTCTTCGCCCGCCAGCGCGACCCGCGGATCGACATCGTCTGCACCAGCGGCGGGCTGGGCCCGACCGCCGACGACCTCACCGCCGACGTGGTCGGCCGGTTCCAGGGCCGCGAGATGGTGCTCGACGAGTCGCTCGAGGAGCGGATCTGGAACATCCTGCAGCGCCTGATGCGCCGCTGGCCCGGCCTCGACGAGGCGGCGATCCGCGCGGCCAACCGCAAGCAGGCCATCGTCCCGGCCGGGGCCACCGTGCTGGAGCCGGTGGGGACCGCCCCGGGGCTGGTGGTGGGGCCCGGGCCCGGCGCGGACCCGCATCAGCCGACCGTCGTCGTGCTGCCGGGCCCGCCGCGCGAGCTGCAGCCGATGTGGGCCACGGCGATCGCCACCGACGCCTTCCGGGCCGCGGCCGCCGGGGCCACCGAGTACCGCCAGACCATGCTGCGCCTGTTCGGCATCCCCGAGTCGGAGATCGCCGAGACGCTGCGCCTGGCCGAGGACCGCCATGGCCTGGAGGGCCTGGAGATCACCACCTGCCTGCGCCGGGGGGAGGTCGAGGTCGTCACGCGCTACGAGCCGTCCGCCCAGGAGACCTACGACCACTTCGCCGCCATCGTGCGCGAGCGCCACGCCGCGACGCTGTTCTCCGACGACGGCTCCACCGTGGACGAGCAGGTCGCCCGCCTGCTGGGCGAGCGGGGCTGGACGGTCGCCACCGCCGAGTCCTGCACCGGTGGCCTCATCGCGGGCCGCCTGACGGACCGCCCGGGCTCCAGCACGGTCGTGCGCGGCGGCCTGGTGGTGTACGCCAACGAGGCCAAGACGGACCTCGCCGGCGTCCCCGCCGACGTGATCGAGCGCCACGGCGCCGTCTCCCGGGAGGTCGCCGAGCTGCTGGCCGACGGCGCCCGCGCCCGCCTGCAGGCCGACGTGGGCATCGGCGTGACCGGCGTGGCGGGACCCGGCGGCGGCACCGCGGACAAGCCCGTCG
>CAZXNX010000239.1:0-4579 GCA_964642225.1 uncultured Solirubrobacteraceae bacterium
CGGCCGTGGAGGTCGCCCCGCCCGAGGCGCCGCCCGGCGCGCAGGCCACCGCGATGGCCGCGCCCGCCGCGCGGGAGATGCCGACCGGGCCCGCCGCGAAGGTGCTGGCCTGGCTGACCGCGATCGTCGGCGTGATCTACCTGCTGCCGGCCGTGCCGCGCGTCCACGGGCGCCTGGGCGTCGCCGACGACTACCTCCTGCCGGTCGACGGCCGCGTGGCCGTGCACGTCATCTCCGTGGTGGTGGGGCTGGCGATGATCGTCGTCGCCCCGGCCCTGTCGCACCGCAAGCAGCGCGCGTGGGCGGTGGCGGTCGGCCTGTTCTCCATCGCCGCGGCCGCCGCGATCCTCAAGGGCCCCCATCCCATCGCGGGCCTGATGGCGGTGGCCATGCTCGTCGCCCTCGTCGCCTGCCGCGACGCCTTCCCGGCCCGGAGCGACCCCGGCTCGTTCCTGGCCATCGTGCGCTTCGTGCCGCTCTACCTGCTCGGCGTCCTCGTCTTCGGCGTGCTGTCGCTCGTGCTCCAGCAGGACCGCATCACCCCTGCGTTGTCCGTGGACGGCGTCCTGGAGACGGTGCTGGGCGGCCTCGTCGGGCTCGACGGCCCCTACACGTTCCAGGGCCGCTTCCTGTCGGAGTTCTATCCCGCCGCCCTGCTCACGCTCGGGCTCCTGGGCATCCTCACCGTGTCGCTGCTGGCCTACCGCGCCATCGCCGACCACGGCGCCCCGACGCCCGAGCAGCGCCGACGCGCCCGCGCGATCGTGCGGGCCTGGGGGTCGGACACCCTGGCGCCCTTCGCCCTGCGCCCGGACAAGAGCTACTTCTTCACCGCCGACGGCGAGGCGATGATCGCCTACACCTTCGTGGCCGGGTACGCGCTCGTCTCGGCCGACCCGATCGGCCCGCCCGGCTGCACCGCCCGGGCGCTGGACGAGTTCCTCGGCTTCTGCCGCGAGCGGGCATGGAAGATCGCCTTCCTGGCCGTGCGCGAGGGCGACCTGCCGCTCTACCGCGAGCGCGGCTTCCACGGGCTCTACATGGGGGACGAGGCGGTCATCGCCTGCGACACCTTCACGCTCGAGGGCTCGGCGATGAAGCCGGTCCGCAAGGCCGTCTCGCGCATCGGGCGCGACCACACGTTCTCGCTCATGCGGGAGACCGACGTGTCGCCGGCGATGGTGTCGGAGCTCAACGCCATCCGCGAGCGGTGGCGCGGCAAGGCGCCGGAGCGCGGGTTCACCATGGAGCTGGGCCGCAAGGTCGGCGTCGAGCAGCCCGACTTCCTCATCGCGGTGGCCTACGACGCGGCGCACCATCCCGTCGGGTTCCTGCGCCTGGTGCCGTGCTACGGGCCGGACCCGGCCTACTCGCTGGACCTCATGCAGCGCGACCCGGCCGCCCCCAACGGCCTCACCGAGTTCCTCATCGCCAGCAGCGCGCTGGCCCTCGGCGACCGCGGCTTCCGGCGCCTGTCGATGAACTTCGCCGCGTGGGGCCGCTTCTTCGACGAGGACATCGAGCTCAGCCTGCTGCAGCGGATGGCCCGCGCGGTGATCGCGCTGGGCAACCCGTTCTTCCAGATCCGCTCGCTGCGCGTCTTCAACGAGAAGTTCCAGCCCATGTGGCTGCCCCGGTCGATCGTCGTCGAGGATGCCTCCGCGGCGCCCAAGGTCGGGCTCCTCTACGCGAGCGTCGAGGGGTTCGTGCGGCTGCCGCTGGTCGGTCGCTACCTCGTGCCCAAGTCGGAGCCGGAGCCCGTCCCCGTCACGCCGCGCCGCCCTCGGGCTCGGCGCGCAGCGACAGGATCGCGGTCAGCGTGAGGACCACGACGATGACCGCCAGCGACAGCCAGATCGGCGGATGCCACAGGTCGATGAGCAGCATCTTGGCCCCGATGAAGGCCAGGATCACCGCCAGCCCGGTCGACAGGTAGACGAAGCGGTCCATCACCCCGACGAGCAGGAAGTACAGGGCCCGCAGGCCGATCATCGCGAACGCGTTGGCGGCGAACACGATGAACGGCACCTGGGTGACGGCGAAGATGGCGGGGATGCTGTCGACGGCGAAGATGAGGTCGGTGGTGGCGATCACCACGAACACCGCCAGCAGCGGCGTGGCCATCCGCCGGCCGGCGTCGCGCACGAACATGTGCGACCCGCGGTAGTCGTCCGTCATCGGGACCCGGCTGCGCAGGAGCCGCAGCGCCGGGTTCCTGGCCGGGTCGATGTCCTCGGTGTCGTGGCGGGCCAGCTTGTAGGCGGTGTAGACGAGCAGCAGGCCGAACGCGTAGAAGGTCACGTGGAACTGGTCCAGCAGCGCGGCGCCCACGAGGATGAAGACGAGGCGGAAGAGCAGCGCGAGCACGATCCCCCAGCCCAGCACGTTGGTCTGCACGGCCGGCGGCACCGCGAAGTAGCTGAGGATGACCGCGAAGATGAACAGGTTGTCCAGGGAGAGGGAGCGCTCCAGCAGGTATCCGGCCAGGTACTCGCCGCCCGGGCCGGCGCCCTGCGACAGCCACAGCACGCCGCCGAAGGCCAGCGCCACCAGCAGCCACACGAGCGACCAGATCGCCGACGTGCGCACGCCCGGGGTGTCCTGGCCGCGGCCGAAGACGAGGAGGTCGAACGCGAGCATCACGACGATCACGGCGCTGAGGACCACCCACATGGTCGTGCTCACGTCGAGGGTGGATGTCGCCGCGAGCGGCAGGTCGGCAAGGGGCACGGCCTTCTCCATTCAGGTAGGTGGAGAAGGTTTCTCCCGCCCGTGCTGGGCCGGTGACGCCGGGCCTGCGAAGCAGACCGTGTTGACGAACGTCACCCGTCGGGGGTACTTCCCTTCGTCCCGAGAGGGTACCCGGTCGTGCCCGGGGCGACGCGCGGGGTCAGGCGTCGCGCCGCATGTGCAGGCGCAGCGTGGTGCCGGAGGCGTCGGAGCGCAGCTGCGAGAGGTCGCAGAGCTGGTGGATCAGCCACAGGCCGCGGCCGCCCTCCTGCAGGGTGCTGGGCCGCTGGCGGCCGACGAGCGGATCGGTGATGCGGCCCGCGTCGGCGATCTCGCAGACGAGGTCGTCACCGTCGTTCCACACGGTGATGGTGGCCGGCGGGGCGCCGTGGATCAGGCTGTTCGTCGCGGCCTCGTTGACCGCCACGAGGAGGTCGGCGATGCGGGCGTCGGGAAAGCCCGCCGCCTGCGCCTCCCGTTCCACGAGGATCCGCACGCGGCGCAGCTCGTGCGTCACCGGCGCGGTGCGCGCGTCGGCCGGGATGTCGGGCAGCGGCCAGTCCGGCGCGGCGACCCCGGCGGTGGGCCGGGCGTAGCCGTCGCTGGCGGTGCGGTGCTCGTGCCGCACGAGCGTGGGGTGGGTGCAGCGCGCGTCGGCCAGTGCGTCGGGATCCAGGCGCGCCACGTCGTAGGGGCACAGGATCGAGGTCGGCGTGTCCGCGAAGGCGAGGTTGAGGAGCGACTCGTGCCAGGTGGCCTCGGCGACCTCGTCGCGGGTGCGGCCCGCCCAGATCGGCTCGCCCACGAACCGGGTGCGGCGGCCGGGGTACTGGTCCAGCCACGCGCGCAGGGCGGGGATGATGCGGGCCGGGTTGCGGCCCAGCTCGGTCATGTCCGCGAAGGCGACCCGTTCGGCGTCGGCCCCGAGCTCCTGTCGCAGCAGGGGGATGCGGTCGGTGGGGACGGCGACCATGACGGGCTCGTCCTGCCGCAGGCCCTCGCGGATGAAGGCGCTGGTGCCCCGGACGAACTCCTCCATGCCGGCGTAGAGGAGGGCGTCGTGCTCCAGGGTCACCGTCGCGTCCTCGGTCGGCATCAGGCAGAGGATGGTACCCGTCCCCGCCCTTGCTGGCGACGCTTCAACAGCGCCACGATTGCCGTGGGCCGTCCGGGATCGGCGGGGGTGTCTGCCAAGCCGTGGCATCACCCATCGTGTACCCGCTGCACCGCCGCCCGACACACACCGTGCGCAGCCGCGCGCACTGGCGTCATGCCCATCAGGCGCCCTCGCCCGGGACGTCCGCCGGCAGCGCGCGCTCACCGTCGCGCACCCCGAAGAACGCGCCGGCGAACACCGTCACCCCGAGCACCCCGCTGAGCACCTCGATGGTGGCCGCGGTGCGGGCGAGCTGGGACGCGGGCAGGAAGTCGGGCGGCGGATTGGCGAAGGCCTCGTTGACCGACAGGTACACGAACTGTCCGAACGTCGGGTCGGTGCCGGCGCCGCGAAAGGCGCTGGAGCAGGCGATCGCCGGGTCCGGGCTGCACGTCCCCGGGTCCAGCAGCCACAGGGCGGCGTAGAGCAGCGCCCACGCGAAGAAGAAGACGAGGGCCGGCAGCGCCAGGCCCACCCGGCGGATGACCAGGCCGACCGCCTCGGCCGCGCGCACGGGGTGGGTGGCGAGGGCGGGCGGGTCCACCTGCACGCGCCCGCCGAGCAGCGAGATCCGCCGGCCGGCGGTCGCCCGCGCGGCGACCCGCGTGACGAGCGCCGCGAAGCCGCCCGCCCCCACCAGCACGCGGACGAGGACGACGATCACCACCGCCGTCATCCCGCCGGCGTTGAGGC
>CAZXNX010000240.1:0-4578 GCA_964642225.1 uncultured Solirubrobacteraceae bacterium
GGCCGGCGGCCGGCACTTCTGCCTCGGCACCGCGCTGGCCCGCCTGGAGCTGAAGATCCTGCTCGAGGAGACGCTCAAGCGCTTCCCCGACATGGTCATCGAGGGCGAGCCCGAGCACGTGCTGTCCGGCTTCGCCAACCAGCTGCGGGTTCTCCCGGTCCGTCTCCACGGCTGACTCCTGAGGATGGGCGGGGGACGCGTCTGCGAAGCTCACCGCAGACGCATCCCCCTCACCCAGGAGCCCCCATGGCCGATCGTCCCGTCTTTCTCTATCTCGCCGCCTACAGCGACGTCGCCGACGCCGAGGCCGACTACGAGGCCCTCAAGGACCTGCATGCCGTCGGCGCGGTCGGCACCTACGACGCAGCCCTGATCCGCAAGGACGACGAGGGCAAGATCCACGTCCACAAGCGCGAGAAGCCCACCCAGCACGGCGCCTGGGCCGGGGCCGCCGCCGGCGCGCTCATCGGCATCATCTTCCCGCCGTCCATCATCGCCACGGCGATCGTCGGCGCGGGCGTCGGCGGTGTCGGCGGTCACCTGTTCAAGGGCATGTCGCGCGGCGACATGAAGGACATCGGCGAGTTCCTCGACGACGGCCAGGCGGCCCTCGTGGTGGTCGGCGAGTCCAAGGTGCAGGAGCTGATCGACAAGGCCGTCAAGCACGCCGACAAGCAGCTCGTGCGCGAGCTGCAGGCCGATCTCGACGACCTGGAGAAGGACCTCGAGGCCGAGCGCAAGGCCGAGCAGGGCTGAGCCAGCCCGCGTCGCGGGGGGTTCTCCAATCGGCTCCCCCGGGGTGGGCGTCCATTGGAGTACCCCCCGCGCTGCGCCCCTGCCCGGGCCCGCGTAGAATCACGGCACCTCCCGGGCGCGTAGCTCAGCGGGAGAGCGCTCGCCTCACACGCGAGAGGTCGCTGGTTCGAAACCAGCCGCGCCCATCGGACCGAACGCCCTGCCGACGCGGGGCGTTCTTCGTCTTTTCTTCGTCTTTCCGGTGAAGAATCTTGAGGTCCGGCCGTACGCTGGACGACGTGAGGGTCCTGGTCGTCGACGACGTCGCCACGGTGCGAACCGCGGTCAAGCGCGCGCTGGAGATCGAGGGATACACCGTCCTGATGGCGGCGGACGGCGAGGAGGCGCTCGACGTGGCGGCCTCGGAGACCCTCGATGCGATGGTGCTCGACGTCTCCATGCCCAAGGTCGACGGCATCGAGGTCACGCGGGAGCTGCGCCGGCGCGGGGACCAGGTGCCCATCCTGATGCTCACCGCCCGGGATGCGGTGGACGATCGCGTCGCGGGGCTGGACGCCGGCGCCGACGACTACCTGGTCAAGCCGTTCGTCCTCGACGAGCTGTACGCGCGCCTGCGCGCCCTGCTCCGGCGCATCGAGACGCCCAGCGAGCGGCTCGCCTTCGCCGACCTGGAGATGGACCCGACCACGCGCGACGTGTGGCGCGGCGACCGGCGGATCGAGCTGTCGCGCACCGAGTACACCCTGCTCGAGCTGTTCCTGCGCAACCCGCGGCAGCTGCTGACCCGCTCGGTCATCTTCGACCGCGTCTGGGGCTACGACCTGGGGGCGACGTCCAACGCCATGGGCGTGTACGTCGGCTACCTGCGCCGCAAGACCGAGGCCGCGGGCGAGCCGCGACTGCTCCACACGGTCCGTGGGGTCGGGTACATCCTGCGCGACGACGCGCCGTGAGCCTCCGCAGCCGTCTGATCCTCATGTCCGCGGCGACGGTGGGCGCGGTGCTCGCGCTCGCCGCGGTGGCCTGTTACGTCGTGATGCAGAGCGAGCTGCGCGGGCAGGTCGATCATTCGCTGCGCGGACAGGCCCAGATCGTCAAGCAGATCCCGGTCGCCGATCGCGACCTGCTGACGCGCGTGCCGCGATTCCCGACGCGGTCCGCCGGCGGGGTCGTGCCGTTCGTGCAGGTCGTCGCCGCCGACGGCCGCACCAACCGGCCGTCGGCCGATCAGACCGTCCTGCCCGTCACCCGGGTCGACCTGGAGGTGGCACGCGGGACCCGCGCGCAGAGCATCCGCGATGACCGGGTCGGCGACGAGCACCTGCGGGTCATCACGATCCCGGCCCAGCGTGGTGTGGCGGTGCAGTTCGCCCGGTCGCTGCGCGACGTCGACGACACGCTGGCGCGCCTGCGGCTCCTCCTCGGCGTCCTCGTGCTCGCCGGCATCGTGATCGCGATCGGCGTCAGCGCCGTCCTGTCCCGGCCCGCCATCGCGCCCATCGTCGCCCTCACCCGGGCGACCGAGCACATCGAGGCCACAGGCGACCTGGACCGGCGCATCGACTCGCCGGGACGGGACGAGGTGGGACGCCTGGGCCGCAGCTTCAACGCCATGCTCGACCGGCTGCGCGGCTCCCAGGACGCACTGGAGGCGTCGACCCGGACGCAGCGCCAGCTCGTCGCGGACGCCTCGCACGAGTTGCGCACCCCGGTCACGAGCCTGCGCACCAACGTCGAGGTGCTGCTCCTGACCGACGACTTCGACGAGGCCACGCGCCACGAGCTGCTGAGCGACGTCGTCGAGCAGACCGGCGAGCTCACCGCCATCGTCTCGGACCTCATCGACCTGGCACGGGGCGACGAGCCGGCCGTCGACACGGAGGCGCTGGACCTCGCCGAGCTGACCGAGGACGCGCTGGCGCGGGCGCGGCGCCATTCCCCCCAGCTGCGGTTCGACGGCGACATCGCCCCCTGGCCGATGACGGGGTCGCGGGAGCGCCTCCTGCGGGCCCTCAACAACGTGCTGGACAACGCGGCGAAGTTCAGCCCGCCCGGGGGCGTCGTCTCCGTCGGCCTGCACGACGGGGAGCTGCGGGTGCGCGACCGGGGCCCCGGGGTCCCGGAGGCCGAGCTCGATCACATCTTCAACCGGTTCTTCCGTGCCCGCAACGCGGGCAACCACCACGGCTCAGGGCTCGGGCTGGCGATCGTCAAGCAGGTCGTCGACTCCCACGGCGGCTCGGTCGACGCGCAGGCCGCACCCGGCGGCGGCCTCGTCCTGACCCTGCGCTTCCCCGGTCACGCGACACCGTCCGCGTGACCGGGAAACCGCAGCCGACCTACACCGTCCGCAGCGCCTCGGTCGGGGAGAGGCGCGAGGCGCGCACCGAGGGGTAGAGGCCGGCGACCACCCCGATCGCCAGCGCGGCGGCCATGCCGCCGGCGACGGCGTAGGCCGGCACGACGACCGGCTGGCCCTGGGCGGTGGCGTAGATCGCCGTGACGATCGCCCCCAGCACCGCGCCGGCGGCGCCGCCCATCGCGGCCAGGAGCAGCGACTCCGTGAGGAACTGCGTGGAGATGTGACGGCGCGTGGCGCCCAGCGCACGCCGCAGGCCGATCTCCGACCGGCGCTCGAGCACCGAGATCACCATGACGTTCGCGATCCCCACGCCCCCGACGAGCAGCGCCACCGCCCCGAGCCCCAGCAGCAGCGAGGTGAAGGCGCCCTTGGCCGCGGCCTTGGCCTCCAGCGCGTCCGAGGGGCGGCTGACCTGCACCTCCTCGGGGTGCTCGGGATTGGCCGTGTTGGGGACCAGCGCGCGCACGTCCTTCAGCGCGCCGTCGTCGGTGCGGGCGTACTGCGTGGTCGGGTACACCTCGGTGTTGAACGCGGACTGCGCCTGGGGCAGCCCGATCAGGGCCGCGCGGTCGATGGACGTGTCCAGGGTGACGGACTTCAGGATCCCCACGACCGTGTAGTACTGATCGCCGATGTACACCATCGGCTGGGCGTCGACCGAGTCGAGGCCCAGCCGCTTGGCCGCCACCGATCCGAGCACGACCGTCGGGTACCGGGCCTGCGCCGCCGTCAGGAACGATCCGGAGGCGAGCTCGGCGCCCAGGGTCTCGGGGAGGTTGAGATCCGCAGCCTGGACCGTGATGCCGCTCGTCTCGTCCGGGTCGACGTAGGAACTGCGGCGCACCGAGGCCCCCGACACGGTGTAGACCGCCGACGTCGATTCGACGCCCGGCAGCGCACCGATCTTCACCCCGGTGGTCTTGGGCAGCGAGCTGTCTCCCCCGACGAACGACTGCCCGGCCTCCACGGTGAGGAGGTTGGTGCCGAGCTTGTCGATCGTGTCCAGGAGCTTGGCCTGGGACGACGCCGAGATGCCGAGCACCGCGACCATCGAGGCGATCCCGATCGCCACGCCGACGGCCGACAGCGCCGCGCGCAGCTTGCGGGTGCGCAGGCCGATGGACCCGACCGCGTAGATGTCGGAGCCCAGCAGGCGGCTGGGCTCCAGGGCGGTGACCGGGGAGCTCACGCCGCCACCGGGCCGGGAAGGCTGCTGTCGCGCACGACGAGCCCGTCGCGCATCTCCACCTGGCGGGGCAGCGCCGCGGCCAGCTCGCGATCGTGGGTGATGATGACGAGCGTCGCCCCGTCCTCGTTCAGCTCGCGCAGCAGCTCGATGATCTCGGTGCCGGTGCGGCTGTCCAGCGCGCCCGTCGGCTCGTCGGCGAAGACGATGGCCGGCCGGCCGACGATCGCGCGGGCGATCGCGGTGCGCTGCTTCTCGCCGCCGGCGCGCTGGT
>CAZXNX010000241.1:0-4575 GCA_964642225.1 uncultured Solirubrobacteraceae bacterium
GCGACAGCGGCGGCCCGAAGGTCCGCGCGGTGACGGCGCCGGCCGTGCTCTGTGCGCAGGCGGCCAGCAGCTCGTGGTCCATCGGCCACGTCGCGTCGGGCTCATCCAGGCCGGTGACCACGGGCTTGTAGGCGGCGACGCGCTCCCCGCGGGCGGTCAGCGCCGCGCAGATGGCGGCCGCCACGACGGTCTTGCCGGCGCCGGTGTCCGTCCCGGTGATGAAGAGCCCGTGCATGGCCTCGGGGTCCGCTCGGTCAGGCGGCGCGGGTGGTGCGGGACCCGGCGCGGGCGGGCGTGGTGTGGGCGTCCCGGGCGGCGACGGCGGGCATTCCCTCGCCGGGGCGGAAGCCGGCCTGCAGGGCGGCGCGGCCGAGGGTGCGGGCGGCCTCGCGCAGCTCAGGCCGCGTGTGGGAGGCCATGACGGCCAGGCGCAGGCGGGACGTGCCGCCGGGGACGGTGGGAGGGCGGATCGCCTGAGCGAACACGCCCTCGGCCAGCGCGGCCTCGCACACCCGCATCGTCTGGTCGGCGGGGCCGATCACGATCGGGATGATGTGGGTGGACCCGCCCGAGACGTCGAAGCCCTCGCGGGCCAGCTCGTCGCGCAGCGCGTCGGCGTTGGCCTGCAGCTGCTCGGCCCGGGACGGCTGCTCGATGATGAGGTCGAGCGCGGCGAGGGCCGCGGCCGCCTGGGGCGGCCCCGGGGCGGTGGAGAAGATGAACGGGCGGGCGGCGTTCTGGAGCAGGTCCGCCATGGTGGCGCTGCAGGCCGCGTAGGCGCCGTAGGAGCCCAGCGCCTTGCCGAGCGTGCCCACGAGGACGTCGATCTGCCCGTCGAGGCCCGCGGCGGCCACCGCGCCCCGGGCGCCCGGGCCCAGGCAGCCGGTGGCGTGCGCCTCGTCGACGAGCACGCGCGCGCCGTGGTGACGGGCCAGGCGCACGATGTCCTGGAGCGGCGCGATGTCGCCGTCCATGGAGAAGACCGAGTCGGTGGCGATGATGGCCGGGCGCCCGGCATGCTCCTGCAGCAGGGCGGCGAGATGCTCGGTGTCGGCGTGGTCGTAGACCACGGTCTGGGCCCGGGCCAGGCGGCAGCCGTCGATGATCGAGGCGTGGTTGAGCGCGTCGGAGAAGATCACGGTGTCCGGGCCGCCGATCGAGGCCAATGCGCCCAGGACGCCGAGGTTGGCCATGTACCCGGAGCCGAACAGCACGGCGCGCTCGGTGTGCTCGAAGTGGGCCAGGCGCTCCTCCAGCTTGCGGTGCACGGTCATGGTGCCGGAGACCAGGCGCGAGCCGCCGCTGCCGGCGCCCCAGCGCATCGCCGCGTCGGCCGCCGCCTCACGGACCGCGGGGTGGTCGGCCAGACCCAGGTAGTTGTTGGAGCACAGCAGCAGCACCGGCTGGCCGTCGAGCAGCACCCGCGGGCCCTGCGGGCCGCTCACCAGGCGGGTGCGGCGCAGCAGCCCCGACCCCTCCAGGTCGGCCAGCCGTTGTTCGATGTCGCTCACGATCCGGCTCAGTGACCGAAGGGCATGCCGGTCAGCGGCTCGGGCTCGCGGTCCTGCGGCCAGCGGTTGGCGGCGCCGTCTGGCCGGGGCGGGACGGTCGCCTTCTTGGCGTAGCGCAGCTGCTGGGCGGGATCCCACAGCTTCACCTCGATGCCGGCGGCTTCGGCCTCCTCGAGGGTGTCGAGGTAGTCGTCGAGCACGTCCGGGGTCTCGCCGTCGAGCCAGCCGTCGCGGTTGTCGGGGCGCGGGTTGCTGCCGTTGTCGGGCTGGCGGGCGATGTTCAGGCCCTGGTCGGTGAACATCTTGCGGTCCTCCTCCGGGGTGTTGCCCAGAGTGGTGAGGAAGTTGCCCATCATCACGCCGTTGATCCCGGCCCGGACCGCCAGCTCCTGCAGCTCGCCGAGGTTCTCGACCCGGCCGCCGCACAGGCGGAACAGCGCGTCGGGGAGGATCAGACGGAAGATGGCGATCCACTTGACCGCCTCCCACGGGTCCATGTACTCGCGGTCGCCGAACTTCGTGCCCGGCCGCGGGTTGAGCATGTTGATCGGCACGCTGGTGGGGTTGATCGTGGCGAGCTCGAAGGCCATCTCCACGCGCTGCTCGCGGGACTCGCCGAGGTTGAGGATCCCGCCCACGCAGGTCTCCAGCCCGGCCTCGCGCACCGCGTCGATCGTGCGGATCCGCCCCGCGTAGCGCACGGTGGACGACACCTCGCCGTAGTAGGACTCGGCCGTCTCCACGTTGTGGTGCACGCGCTGCACCCCGGCCTCCTTCAGGCGGGTGGCGCGCTCCACCGACATGTGGCCGACCGACGCGCACCGCTTGAGGTTCGTGTGCTCGGCCACGAGCGAGATGCCCTCCAGCAGCTTGCCGAAGTCGCGCTTGGACAACCCCTGGCCCTGCGTCACGAGGCAGAACCGGTGGGCGCCCGCCGCCTCGGCTGCCTTGGCGTGCTCCAGGATCTGCTCGGGGGAGAGCATCGCGTGCAGCGGCGTCTCGGACTCGGCGAAGCGCGACTGGGCGCAGAACCCGCAGTCCTCGGCGCATCCGCCCGACTTGGCGTTCACCAGCGAGCACATGTCGGTGGCGTCGCCGAACGTCTCCTGCCGGGCCTGCCAGGCACGCTCGATCAGCGCCTCGATCTCGGCGTGATCCTCCAGCTCACCAAGTCGCACGGCCTCTTCACGGGTAATCAGCGGCGGCATGGGGGGAAGGGTACTGCGAGGGGCGGGGGACATCGGCGCCGACATGCCTCCGGCCGGGCGCAGGGCCCGGCCGGAGGTCACCGCGTGCGTTGCGGTGGGGGTGCTGGGGTACGGCTAGGCGGCCGGGGTGGTCGCGGGCGCCGGGGTCACCGGGGCCGGGCGGACCAGCTCGATCTCGTGGAACACGGTGCCGGCCGAGGTCACGCTGACCTGGGCCTCGTGGACGGCGGTGCCAACGACCAGGTCGGCCACGGTGCAGGCGCTGCCGTGGTCCTCGCCCTTGCCGCGGTCCTCGCCGTGGTCGTCGCCGTGATCGTCGTCCTGCTCGGTGGCGTCGTCATCGCTCGTCGTGCTCGAGCCGGAGGTGCCGGGGTTGTCGTCGCCGACGTCCTCGCCCTGGTCGTCGTCGCCCTTGGAGCCGGAGCCGGAGTTGCCGCTGCCCGAGGTGCCGCCGTCGTGCCGGGCCGAGGAGCCGCCGCGGTGGCCGCGCTCGTGGTCGCCCTCGGACTCGCACTTGATCCGGGTGGAGGCGTCGACCGTGGCCGAGACGACCGTCCCGTTGGCCAGGGTCACCGTGAGCAGGCCGCTGGTGGTGTCGAACGCGGTGATCGTGCCGGCCTGCTCGGCGCCGTCCTTGATGCCGTCGTCGTCCGTGTCGGGGTCGACCGGGTCGTTGCCGGTCTTGTCCTCGGCGGCGTTGACGAGGCGGTCCTTGTCGCGGTCCTCGCTGCCGTCCTTGACGCCGTTGGCGTTGCTGTCGGACTTGGCGGGGTTGGTGCCCTCACGGTCCTCGTTGCCGTTGTCGACGCCGTCCTTGTCGCGGTCCTCGTTGGCGTCGTTGATGCCGTCCTTGTCGGTGTCGGCCTTGCGCGGGTTGGTGTGGGACCGGTACTCGGCGAGGTTGCGCAGGCCGTCCTTGTCCGGGTCCTTGGCCGCGTCCTTCTTGGCCGGGTTCAGGCCGTTGGCGCGCTCCCAGCGCGTCGGCATCCCGTCATGGTCGCGGTCGGCCGATGCGGCAGACGCCGTGGCGGGGATCGCCAGGACGGCGACGGTGCACACGGCGGTGATGATGGTGCGCTGCTTGGACATTTCGCTCCTCGGCCCCGGTCTGCAAGGGGCTGCTTGTTGGCGTGCACAAGTTGTGACGGTGCCCGCCGCAAAAGGTCACGCAAAGAATTTTCAGGCCCGTGCGGCCGGGCCCGGCTCAGTCGTCGGAGCCGTCGTCCCCGGAGCCGGAGCCGCCGCCCTTGCCGCTCCCGGATGACCCGCTGCCGCTCTTGCCACTTCCGGACGACTCGCCGGAGCCTGACGACTCGCTCCCGCTCTTGCCGCTGCCCGACGACCCCGAGGAGCCGCTCTCCGAGGTGCCGGAGGACTCGCTCTCGCCGGAGGAGCCGCTGGTCCCGCCGCCCGACGAGCCGGATGACCCGGACGACCCGCTGCCGGAGCTGGGGGAGTCGTCGTCGCCCGAGCTGCCGGACGAGCCGCTCCCTGACGTCCCGCTCTCGGACGATCCGCCGGAGCCCGAGGTGCCCTTGCCGCCGGACGACTCGTGCTCCCCCGAGCCGCCGGAGCCCGACGAGCCGCTCTTGGAGTCGCCGCCGTCCTCGCCCCTGCCCTTGCCGCTGCCGCCGTCCTCGCCGGAGGAGGAGCCGTGCCCGCCGAAGCCGTGCCCACCGGAACCGTCCTCGCCGCTGCCCTTGCCCGATGAGGATCCGTCCTCCTTGCCCGAGGACGAGCCGCCGGCGCTCTTCCCCGATCCGCCGGAACCGCTCCCGTGGCCCGATCCGCTCGAGCCGGAGGCCGAGGTGCCCGAGCCGCCACCCGTCGCCCCGGGTGACCCGATGGGCCGGAAC